>NZ_JBQBGR010000002.1:0-124655 GCF_051918125.1 Rhodococcus sp. SJ-3 | reverse complement strand
TTGGAGCTCCTGTTCGACAAGGACAACCAGGTCATTGCGTTGCGTGAATCCGATCAACCGCACGCATACACGGTTCGGCCTCAGTCTGCGCGGAAAGACACAGGACAGGTCATCATGTCGGCGACTGCGTTTACGCAGTTCTATGACATTGACACGACCATCAGCCGCCGATACAAGCCATACGAGCAAGACGGAATGCTTTGCATAGACCTCAAGGGTCCGAGCATAGAAATCGTGGGGAACCGCTCGAAACGCACTACGGATAACCATTCGGAGGGCGACGACTCTTAAAAGACTTCTGGCCTGGTCCCGTTGGCGCGGGGCCAGACCAGTAACCGGTCCGAGGACGCGGTTGATGACTGTGCAAGTCTTCTCCAGCGTAGCGGAGTCCCTAGGGACGCGTGTCTCTACTCCTCATCCTCGGGCCAACTACCTGATGAGGAGGGCCTCATGGCTCCTATCACCAGCGCGTACGGGATCACTGGTCCCGTACCGTTCCTGGATGTCGATGTCACTGTCGACAACAAGTGGTTCCTTGATCCACGGGCCATTCGACTCCACCAGCGAGCGGATCCCTTCGCGGTCAAGGCGAACGAGTGCACCGAGACGTTCTTCGAGGAAGTCCTCGATTGCGTCACCCGAGGAGACGTCCGGCGCGGACTGTGGCTTCTTGAGCAGTTTCCCGAGCCATGGGAAACCCGGTTGGGTCTTGCAAAGAGTGGGTTCAGCGGCCATGGCGGCGCTAGCGAAGTCGGATCCTGGATCTGGAGGTCACTCAATGAAGACCTCAAGGCCTTCATCGTGCTTGGTCTTTTCAAAGAGATCGAGGAGTTGCCGCTCTTCATAGAGGGCATCGACAAGGACATCACATCGGACATCACGACACGTATCATTTTCGACGCGCTGGCCGAGTTCACGTCCTACATGGTGGATCAATACCCGGAGTTCACGGCCGGTGAGCATCGAGTAGAGACGTTCGGGTGCCAAGCGTGGGATTCTTCAACTCGCGGCTGGGTTGTCAAAGCGTTCGAGCTTCCCGTTGCAGCTGGCAAACCTCTTCTTCTCGTTCCCCAGGGATGGGCACGTCAGAATCTGCTGATGTCTGCCTCTCGCTATTACGAGACGAAGGTGCTGGGTTACGCCCAGCTCGAGCGGGCGGTACCACTGAGCACAGGCAAGCTGCTCAAGACGCCGAAAGATCAGTTGAAGACCGTGCCGGGGCTGGGACGCGGCCGAGTCACCAACCTCGATGTCACTCGTCGAGCTCATGAGAACAACAACGATCTCATCGCTGAGTTCAAGCAGTTCGTCGACATGAAGTGGACGCCGCCCGACGGCGACCAGCGTATCGCGTAGGACTGTTGTCGCGGCGGGCCTTGGCCCGCCGCGACGTTTTTCGCCAACCTATGTCGACGGGGCTCGAGCAGCCTTCAGTCGTGAATGAGTCGACAATGTCCATGGTTTTTTGCGCTCACCGTGGTCACCCACTGGACAGCTCCACGATGCGATACGGGTTGTTGTTCTCATCGCACCAATCGTGTGATCCATTGACGCTTCTAAAGTTTCAATCGGTGTTCACATGGTGCGGTGCGCCTCGCACGCAGATCATCGGGTCGAACGGTCCACGCTCTGCTGGGCGGCACCCAGAAAGAGAACACCCCGAATGGGTGACGGACCGACGCACTCTCGATGACGGCGCCGAACCCTACACTGTCCACGCAGCGCAAGACGACCGGGAACGTGCGGCCCTGGCCGCGGCGGCCGGACGACATGAAGGGTGGCATTCCGATCGACCCCGAACTCGGTGAGTGCTGGAGACCTGGAACGCGCACCCACGAACTCCACCGCCCTGTCGTACCAGTGAGGCCGACGCGTGGGTGAGGCGTGGAACGAGGTCAGCCTCAAGGACGCACGAGGTTCACTCGACAAGGAGGTCTACGCCGTGGTCGAGGACCTCGTGAAGAACAAAGGGTGGCGCCTGCGGGCACAGGGTCACAAGTACGCGGTGTACTGCCCGTGTATCGACGGTCGGGCCAACTTCATCACGCTGCCAGGAACGTCGAGGAACCCGGGAAACGCCGCCAAGCGGGTGAAGCGCTCCGCATCACGCTGCCCGGATCGGCACGAACTGATGAAGTGAGATCAACCCTGTTGCCAATTGACAACAGATGCGGAAATGCGCATGCTGGAAGCATGTCCCCGACCGAATTCGAGCTTATTTTCGTGACCCCGGACCTCACCGGCCCGGGTGACGACCGTGTCGCGATGGTCGAGGAGCATCTGGACGTTGTGGTCGAGTCCCACAGCGGTCTCACCCTCGCGACCGTCACGGCGGAGGGCGCCGACGCGGTCACCGCGGCCCTGTCCGCGGCAGCTGTACTGTCCGCGTGTGGGCTCTCGCCAGTGCGGTCCTACCCGGACATGGTCACCCGCCAGGACATCGCTGACCGTGCCGATGTCTCACGCCAGGCGGTCGGCAACTGGGTGCGCGGGGAACGTATGCAGTCCGACCCTTTCCCCACCCCGGTCAACCTGGTCGGTGGCGGGGTCTGGTTGTGGGGCGATGTCGTCGCTTGGCTCCGGCGACACGGACATGACATCGAGGACCTGAAGTTTCCTTCGATCGCCGAGCATGCCCGCATCGACACTGCCCTGCTGCAGACTCCGACGCGCTCGGCGACGTTCGCTGGGCATGTGACCCTGTCCGGCGAACGGGCCACTGCCTTGTACGCCCCCTCCGTCAGCGCACCCCACCAGCACTGGGCTGGGGAGAGCTTCCAGTCGAGCTACGCCCTCGCCATATGAGCGCGACCCCGCAACCTCGCACGGTCACCGACGCCCGCGAGCTGCTCGAGCTCGCCGAACTCACCGACATCGTCTTCTACGAAACCTATGCGCGACGCACCCCGGACGGCGAGGACAACCCCCTGGACATCCAGATCGCGCTACGCCGTGAGGAATTCGTCTTCGAGATCCGCTGCCGGGCTACTGTCGCCGGCGCCGGGGGCGAATACCTGACCGACGCGTCGGCCGTGTTCACTTTGCACGAGCCGATCGAAGCTCCCGACACCGTCGTCGCCGAATTCGTCGAACGCGTCGGGGTGATGTCCGTCTATCCCTACCTCCGTGAGTCCATCACGCAGTCCGCGGCCAAACTGGGCCTCGACCGTCCCATCCTGAAACTGCTTCGCCCCGGCGATGTCCACGTCACCCCCGACGATCAGGGAGCGAACGCCGCTGGTTGACGTGCCGTGGTGGTAGCCGGATTCGCGTTCGCCTCAACTCGGCGGTGAGAGGGAGGATCGAGCCCTGCGACTCTGATATGCCGCGTCATTTCCTTTCGCCGAGCGGTTATCCATGGCGCCCAGCACATGTGCACAGCCGCTCTGCACCGGCGCTGTCGAGCCGAGGCAAAGCGGACGGTGCAGGAACAAGCGCTGGAGGCGGTCAACTAGCCGGAGATGTCGTCGTTTCGATGTGGCACAGCCGCTGCGAGCGGGTCGGTTTCAGGCGGGCCGAGTGAGCAGTGAGGCCAGATCGTCGGGGATCGGCATCGGGGTCATCAACCCCGCTGCAGTACGTCCGGTGTTTCCTTCGGGGTAGCGACCTATCGCTGAGCCGGGGGCGGCGACCAGGATCCTGATGACCTGGCCCATGGCCTCGCGGCGATCGCGCTGGCGCAGTGCGAGGCCGAGCATGGCGAGGTGGTTACGCGTGTGCGGCCAGGGGTAGGGCTGGGACAGGATGTGGGCGCGTTCGAGGTGGTGCCAGCGTGCGGTGTTGTCGTCGGTGTGGCGGGCGGCGGTCATTTCCGCGATGTAGACCGTGCGTAGAGAGTCGGGCATTCGGCTCATGGCGTGGAGTCCTTCCTGGTGGAGTCGAGGAGCAGTGCGCCGAAAACGAGGACGACACCGCAGGTGATGTAGGTGTCGGCGAGGTTGAAGGTGGCAAACCATCCAGTGTGGAAATAGTCGGTGACTTTGCCGTCGAGGAAGCGGTCGATGACGTTGGCGGTGGCGCCGGCGACGATCGCGGCGAGACCGAGGGTCTGGAGCGGATGACTGTGGGGTGCGGTGCGCCAGGCGTACACAGCGATCGCCGCGGTGATGGCCGCGGTGACGGTGAGAACGACGGCGGTGGGGAGCTGATCGCCGAGGCTGAATGCGACCCCGGTGTTGTAGGTCAGGCGCAGTTGCAGCAGACCGAGATCGAGTGCCCGCCCACCGGCTAGCGCGTCGCGTGCCACCGGATCGAGGATCAGCGCAAGAGCAGCCAGCGCGCCGGCGAGTATTACGAGACTGCCGCGTCTGCGACGCTGCCCGGCCGGGGCACCCGAGGGTGTGGCAGAGCTGTCATCCAACGTCATGACCTGACTCCGGTGGCCGGTTCCGGCATCTTTGTCGATTGTGTGGCGGCGGTGAGGGTTCGGGCACGTCCGGCGCGGACCCCGTTGGCGATCACGACGATCTCGGCGACCTCGTGAACCAGGACGACCGCCGCCAGGCCGAGTACCCCGAACAGGGCCAGGGGCATCAGGACGGTGATGATCGCGAGCGAGAGGCCGACGTTCTGCAACATGATCGTTCGTGATCGTCGGGCATGCTGCAGGGCTTGGGGTAGATGCCGCAGGTCCTCACCCATCAGCGCGACGTCGGCGGTCTCGATCGCCACGTCGGTGCCCATCGCGCCCATCGCGATCCCCAGATCGGCGGTGGCCAGGGCCGGGGCGTCGTTGACGCCGTCGCCGACCATCGCCGTCGGCCGTGTACCGCGGAGGCTGTCGATGATGCGGGCCTTGTCCTCCGGACGCAGATCGGCGTGCACCTCGTCGATACCGACATCGGCGGCCAACGCTCGTGCGGTGCGCTCGTTGTCGCCGGTGAGCATCGCCACGGTGTAACCGTCGCGGCGCAGCCCCGCAACGACGTCGCGGGCTTCGGGACGCAGTTCGTCGCGCACCGCGATCGCCCCGATCAGGGCACCGTCGCGTTCGATGAGCACCGCAGTGGCTCCGGCGTGCTGCATCCGCTCGATATCGGCAGCCAGAGGGCCCGGGTCGATCCACCCGGGCCGGCCCAGACGGGCAGGAATGCCGCCGAGGTGACCGGTCAGTCCGGCACCGGGGACCGCGTCGACGTCCTCGGCGGGGGTGTAGTCGTCGACGGCGGCGAGGATCGCTGCAGCGAGGGGATGTTCACTGCGGGCCTCGAGCGCAGCGGCGACATTGAGGACGTCGGCGCGGGTGGCGCCGCCGGTGGTGGCGACGTCGATGACCTCGGGGCGGTTGCGGGTCAGGGTGCCCGTCTTGTCCAGTGCGACGGTGCGGATCCGGCCCAACGCTTCGAGGGCGGCACCGCCCTTGACCAGGACACCGAGCTTGGAGGCGGCGCCGATCGCGGCAACCACGGTCACCGGGATCGCAATCGCCAGCGCACACGGGGACGCAGCGACCAGCACTACCAGTGCGCGTTCGATCCACACCAGCGGATCACCGAATACGCTGCCGATCGCGGCGATCAACGCCGCGGCGACCATCACCCCCGGCACCAGGGGCTTGGCAATCTTGTCGGCCAGGCGCTGGGCCTCGCCCTTGCGGGACTGCTCGGCCTCGACGATCTTCACGATCTTGGCCAGCGAGTTGTCCTGCGCGCCGGCGGTGACCTCGACCTCGAGCACGCCGGTGCCGTTGATCGACCCCGCGAACACCTCGGAGCCCGGTCCGGCCTCGACCGGCACCGATTCCCCCGTGATCGCGGAGGTATCCAGGGCGGTGCGCCCGGTGCGGATGGTGCCGTCGGTGGCGAGCCGCTCCCCGGGTTTGACGATCATGATCTCCCCGAGCCCCAACTCCGCGGGGGCGACGGTCTGTTCACGGCCGCCGCGCAGGACGGTGGCAGTGTCCGGCACCAGATTCAGCAGGGCACGCAGGCCCCGTCGGGTGCGAGTGACCGCGTACTCTTCGAGGCCCTCACTGATGGCGAACAGGAACGCGAGCATCGCGGCTTCGCCGACCTCGCCGAGCAGCACGGCGCCGACGGCAGCGATCGTCATCAGGGTTCCGACCCCGATCTTGCCGCGGGCCAGCCGCTTGAGGGTCGAGGGGACGAAGGTGTAGCCGGCGACGACCAGCGCCACCGCCTCGAAGCCCGTCCCGAGAGCGTCGGGCCCACCGGTGACGCGGACGATCAGGGCCGCAATGAGCAGGACACCCGCGGCGGCAGCGGCCCGGATCTCGGTGACCTCCCACCACTTGTCGGGCTCCTGGTCGTCTTCGCCCTCGACGCGGGGTTCGTCGGGGCCGCACCCACATGCGTCGCTCATGCCGTCACTCCCGTGTCGGTGTCGGTGCCGTAGTTCGGGCACAGCGCGACGGCGTTGCCCGTGGCGGCCAAGAGGGTTTCGGCCGAGGCCAGCAGGTCGAGCAGTTCCGGTCGGGCCAGCGAGTAGAACACCTGCCGGCCCTGCGGGCGGCCTTGCACCAGGCCGCAGTCCCGCAGGCATGCCACGTGCGCCGACACTGTCGATTGCGCCAATCCCAGCTCGCCGACCAGGTCCGCTACTCGGGATTCCCCGGCGGCGAGGCGGCGCACGATGGCCAGGCGGGTGCCGTCGGAGAGGCTGTGGAACAACGCTACCGCCGGATTCACTGCGTCGTCGGCGAGGCAACCGACTTCATTGATCGTCATATGACGATAATAACCGGATTCCATCGATATGAGTAGGGCGGAGGCGGCGCGGGGCTGTGCCTCGGAGTAGCGCCACACGGCTGACGCCCCCACGGGCCCGCGACGATTCAGGGTCCGCCTTGCCAGTTCGGACGCGCCACCCCGAAACGAAGGCGCACGCAGGGGCGCCTCAGCACAATCGAGCTTTTACCTGCGTTTTCGGCGCGCGAGAACCCGGCGCGGCACGTCCCGCTGCCCGCCTACCGGCGTCCGACCAAAATACTATCTCACGTAGTATTTCGGTCGGACGACAACGGAAGAGGGCCCATGTCCGCCAGAACTGCATGGTCGATCGCATGTCTATTCGCCATCGCCGTGCTCATGGTGGCGCTGTGGCCCCGACAGGAGGACCACGCCGTGACCCCAACGGATTCCGGGCTACATCCGACGGCGGTGTCCGCGCTGCCCGCTCCGGCCCGCAGCGCCGCGCCCGGCCCGGTCGCCACACCGCCCTGTCCGACCGGCACGGCCGCCGAGGCCGAGGGACCTCTGGCAGACGTCGCGGTGCAGTGTCTGGGCTCGGACCAATCCGTCGATCTCGGGAGCGCTCTGGCCGGGGAACCGGCTCTGCTCAACCTCTGGGCGTCGTGGTGCGGGCCGTGCCGGGAGGAGATGCCGGTGCTCGACGCCTATGCCCGCGAGCCCGACGCGGTGCGGGTGATCGGTGTCAACGTGCAGGACACCGGGTCCTCCGCCGCGGCGCTGATGACCGACCTGGGCATCGGTTACCCCTCGTTCGCCGACACTGACGGCCGGGTGCAGCAGGCACTGGCCGGCCCACCCGTGCTGCCGTTGACCTTCCTTCTGCAGCGGGACGGTTCGGTGGTCCGGATCGCCTCTCCCGCAGTGTTCTCCGACCCCGGGCAGGTCCGTGCCGCGGTGAACGGGCTGCTGCGATGACCGGCGCGACCCCGGCAGGCGGACAGGTGTGTCGCCTGCTGGGTCGAATGGTCCTTGCCGTGATGGTGCTGGTGGGGGTGAGCGCGTGCGGCACCGGATCCGACGCCGTCGCCCAGGGTGGCACCTTCGATTTCGTCGCCCCTGGCGGACAGACCGACATCTTCTACGATCCACCGGCAGAACGCGGCGCTGTCGGCTCACTGTCCGGCCCGGACCTGATGACCGACGGCGTGACCGTCGATCTGGCCGACTATGCCGGAGAGGTGGTCGTGCTCAACCTGTGGGGCCAGTGGTGTGCCCCGTGCCGCAGCGAAGCCGACGATCTCGAACGCGCCTATGAAGCCACCCGGGATCTGGGGGTGCAGTTTCTCGGCATCAACGTCCGCGACCCGCAACGCGACAAGGCCCAGGACTTCGTGATCGACAACAACGTCTCCTATCCCTCGATCTACGACCCGCCGATGGCGACCTTGACCGCCCTCGGCGGCACGTTTCCCACCAGCGTCATCCCGTCCACGCTCGTTCTCGACCGGCAGCATCGCGTCGCAGCGGTGTTCCTACGGGCGCTGCTGACCGAAGACCTGCAACCGGTCATCGAACGAGTGGCGGCCGAACAATGATCATGCTTGCTCAAGGAATCGGTGCGAGTTTCCAGGAGGCGGCCGCGTCCGGGCCACTGCTGTTGGCGGTGGGCGCCTGCGTGTTGGCCGGGTTGATTTCGTTCGCCTCCCCCTGCGTGGTGCCCCTGGTTCCCGGCTATCTGTCGTATCTGGCCGGGATCTCCGGAGCTGACGCACCGGCGCTGACCACCGAGGAACGGGCCACCACTACCGCGGTGCGTACCACGGGCCGATGGCGGGTCACCGGAGCGGCCGGCTTGTTCGTCGCCGGTTTCACCGTGGTGTTCGTACTGGCCACCGCCTCGGTATTCGGGGTCATCGGGGCGTTGCGGATCAACCAGGAGCTGCTCCAACGTCTCGGCGGGGTGGTCACCATCGTGATGGGCCTGGCGTTCATCGGCTTGATCCCGGCGCTGCAGAAAGACACGCGGTTCGCGCCCCGGCGTATTTCCTCGCTCGCCGGCGCCCCGCTGCTCGGTGGGGTCTTCGCGCTGGGATGGACACCGTGCCTGGGACCGACGCTGGCCGGGGTCCTGTCCGTGGCGGCCGGTACCGAAGGCACCACTGCCGCCCGCGGCGTGGTGTTGATCGTCGCGTACTGCCTGGGGCTGGGACTGCCGTTTCTCGCCTTGGCATTCGGCTCGTCCTCGGCCCTACGCAGCGTCGGATGGCTTCGCCGACATTCCCGCACCATTCAAATCGTCGGCGGCGTGATGCTCCTCGGGGTCGGCATCGCTCTGCTGACCGGAGCATGGGAGCTGTTCATCGCGTGGATTCGCGACGAGTTCGTCACCAGCACGGTACTACCGATATGACCGTCACCGACCGGAACCCGGCACCGACACCGCCGCTCCCGCAACCTTCTTCGTGGCAGCGCGCAGTCGCAGCCGCCCGGAACCTGTGGCGCCAACTCACCTCGATGCGCACCGCCCTGGTGCTGCTGTTCCTGCTCGCCGTCGCCGCAATCCCCGGGGCACTGCTGCCGCAACGCAACCTCAACGCGGGCAAGGTCGACGAGTACATCGCCGCCCGCCCGGTGCTGGGCCCGCTCCTCGACCGGCTCGAACTGTTCGACGTGTTCGCCAGCTTCTGGTTCACCGCCATCTACGCGCTTCTGATGATCTCGCTCATCGGGTGTCTGCTCCCGCGCCTGCGCGAGCATCTGCACGCGCTGCGCAGTGCTCCGGTCGCGGTACCGCGCAATCTGTCACGCCTGCCGCATCACCATCGGGGGTTCCTCGAGACCCCGGTCGATGCCACCGGCGCGCAGGTACAGACCATGCTGCGGCGCTGGCGGACGGTCACCCGCACCGACGACGACGGGAATCAGGAGATTTCCGCCGAGAAGGGGTACCTGCGTGAGGCCGGTAATCTGGTCTTCCATTTCTCCCTGGTGGGGTTGTTGGTGGCGGTGGCCGCCGGCCGACTGCTCGGCTACGAGGGCTCGGTGATCGTCATCGCCGACGGTGGCCCGGGGTTCTGCAACACCTCCCCGGCGGTGTACGACTCGTTCCGCGCCGGCACCGCCACCGACGGCACCGGACTCGATCCCTTCTGCCTGAGGGTCGAGGACTTTTCCGCCGACTACCTCGACAACGGCCAGGCGGAAATGTTCACCTCGAACATCTCCTACCAAAGCGGAGAAGATCTGGGCACCGGCCGCTGGCAGCAACACCGGTTGCGGGTCAACGAACCGCTGCGCCTCGGTGACGAACGGGTCTACCTCACCGGCCACGGCTACGCCCCCCGATTCACCGTGACCTTCCCCGACGGGCAGCAACGCACCGAAACATTGCAGTTCGCCCCGCAGGACGCCACCACGTTTCTCAGCAGCGGAGCCATGCGTTTCGATCCGCCCGGCGGTACCTATCCGGACCCGGACGAGCGCCGTCGCAACCAGATTGCGCTCGAAGGGTTGTTCGCCCCCACCGCAGCATTCGACGGCACCCTGCTGACCTCGGTGTTTCCCGACATGCGCGATCCGGCCGTGGCCATCGACATCTACAAGGGCGACACCGGTCTGGACACCGGTATCCCGCAGTCGATCTTCACGCTGAACTCCGAAATGATCAATCAGGGCCGGCTGGTCAAACAGGCCCGGGTCAATCTGCGGCCCGGCGAGTCGACGACACTCGCCGACGGCACGAGTGTGCGGTTCGACGGCGCCGAAGAATTCTCCTATCTGCAGGTCTCCCATGATCCCGCCCAGAACTGGGTGCTGGTCTTCGCGATCACGATGATGGGTGGTCTGCTGGCCTCACTCGTGATCACGCGCCGCCGGATCTGGGTGCGGCTGCGCCCCTACGGCACCGGCACCGCCCTCGAACTCGGCGGATTGGCCCGCACCGATCAGGCCGGATGGGGATCGGAGTTCACCACGATCTGCCAGCGCCTGCTTCCCGACACTGCTCTTCCTGCGCAGAAGGACCGATAACGCATGCCGATCGACGAGACCCTCGCCCACTACTCCGATCTGAGCTTCGAAACCGCCTTCGTTGTCTATCTTCTGGCGTTGATGTTGTTCGTCGCCGAGTTCGCGGCCGTGCGGGTACGCCGCACCGCGCCCGTCCTCGTCTCTGCCGCCACCACCTCCGCCGCCGCCTCGCCGGAAGTGCCGGGCCGGGTCGTCGAGCCGGTTCGGCGGCAGTGGTCGGACCGGCTCGGCCGCATGGGTGTCAGCGTGATCGTGGTGGCGTTGATCCTGCACCTCGGTTCGATGGTCCTGCGCGGGCTGGCCACTGCGCGTTTCCCGTGGGGCAACATGTACGAGTTCGTCACCGTCACCTGCGCGGTGGGGGTACTGGCCGGTCTGATCGTGCTGCGCCGTCCGGGGCTGCGCGTGCTGTGGGCCTTCGCTCTGATCCCGGTGCTGCTGCTGTTGTTCGTCGCCGGCACCGTGCTCTACGCCGACGCCGCCCCGGTGGTGCCGGCGCTGCAGTCCTTCTGGCTGCCGATTCACGTCTCGGTCGTGTCCGTCTCGAGCGGAGTGTTTCTTGTCTCCGGGGTGGCCAGCACCTTGTTTCTGCTGGCGTTGAGCGCTGAGAAGCGTCCTCACACCCGGCTGGCGCGATTCATGCAACGGCTCCCGGACGCCCGTGCCCTCGACCGGCTCGCCTATCGGACGACGATCTTCGCGTTCCCGTTGTTCGGGGCCGGGGTCGTCCTCGGCGCGATCTGGGCCGAAGCTGCGTGGGGCCGGTTCTGGGGATGGGATCCGAAAGAGACCGTCTCGTTCATCGCGTGGGTGATCTACGCCGCGTATCTGCACGCTCGGGCCACCGCCGGCTGGCGGGAAACCCGGGCGGCCTGGATCAACATCGTCGGCTTTGTGGCCATGCTGTTCAACTTGTTCATCATCAACATGGTCGTCTCCGGTCTGCACTCCTACGCCGGACTGAACTGAGCCCTCCCGGTACAGGGACATGGAGGGCGGGGCCTGCGCGTGCGTGGGCTACGTCGGGCTCCGCGCGGTCTGTGGACTTTGATCCCTCAGTGGCGGCCTTCTGTAGCTACTCCATGGCGGCGGCGTACTAAGCGGGTGTCCTGTGGCGAGGGCTAGAGCGGGTCGGCGGCTCACATGTGAGCGGTGGGGTTTGCGTCAGTCTTGTCAGAGGCCGAATGCTCCGCCGCTGATCAGGATGAAAGCACCCAGGCCGATCAGGACAATCGGGAACAGTATGTGTTCCCAGCGCTCCAGGATTTCGGCGATAGGCCGACGGGTGGCGACGAACTTGGCCAGGCCCACCAGTCCCGCCACCAGCACCAAGAACACGATGCAGTAGGCGACCACGGCTCCCGGGCCCACGTTGAGAAAGACGGGGACGTAGACGCCGATATTGTCCCCGCCGTTGGCGAAGGTCACGCCGGCTACGGTCCACACGGCGACGTTCTTGCCCTCGATCTTTGCGTCGTCGTCATCATCATCGTCCCCGCGCCAGGCCTGCCACGCGGCCCACAGTCCCAGGCCCAATGGGATCAGCCCGAAGTAGGGGATGACCTCCGGAGGCAGGAAGGCTCCCGCGCCCAGGGAGACGAGCACAGCGGCGCCGAGGATCCCGACGAATCCCAGATACTGGCCGACCAGGATGCGTGCGGTGGTTCCGCGTTGGCCCGCGCCGCGGGCGAAGAACAGCGAGAGGACGATGATGTCGTCGATGTTGGTGGCGATGAAAAGACCGATCGCCTGCAGGGCCGAGGACAGGATCACGCCTGCACCTTCGTGGCGTCACAGCCCGGCACTGAGCAAGCCGGGTCCAAGCAGGGGGCGTTCTCATTGACCGCGAGGGTGACCTCGACCAAGGAGGACAGCGACCGCGCCAAGTGCGGATCGGCGATCTCATACCGAGTCTGGCGGCCTTCGGGCACGGCCACGGCGATCCCGCAGTCGCGCAGGCACGCCAGATGGTTCGACACGTTCGAACGGGTCAACTCCAAATCCCGGGCCAGCTCCGCCGGGAAGGCCGGCCGCTCCAGCAAGGTCAGCAGTATTCGCGACCGCGTTGGATCGGCCATCGCCCGCCCCAACCGGTTCATCACATCCATACGAGAAGCGGTAGTCAGCATCTACTGAACTATACAGTAGATGCTGAACTCACCGAGAGGCCTTAAAACCTATCGATTTTCGACACCATCGACCGAGAACTCATTGTGATCTTCCCGCCTTAATGGCACGACTTTGCGAGCGGACTGACCGGGCGCCCGAAGTCCATCGGGTATCCGGGAGTCAATTGCGTCACGTTAAGGGCAGACAGGCCATCGACTATCCACACGAGACTCGTAGATGCCAAGCAGGTGATCATTGCTGGCGTGGCAAGCCGGCACCACGGGCGGTGGGCCTCCCGACAGTTTTGGCCCGGACAGTCTTCGATCGATCCGTACCTTCGAAAGCGGTGCCCTACCCTTGAGAAACTAGCGTGGCCGTAATCAGGAAGAACCGCCGCCGAATTTCCGAGGGGCATCAGTTCTTTGCTGTGCCCGCTCTGAGGGAGTCGATGGCGGCCTGCAACGCAGTGGTGGCGTCGTCGGCGACCTCCGCGAGTCCCGGCTGGTCGGCGACCTGCACCATCATCTGCGGGCTCATTGCGTCGACCACGACCGTATTCGGATCGTTCGGGTCGGTGCGGACCACGACGTTGCAGGGGAGCAGGAGCCCGATCTGCCGATCGACCGTCACTGCGCGATGCGCCAGCGGCGGATTGCAGGCGCCGAGGATGACGTAGTCCTCCATGTCCTCGCCGAGTTTCGCCTTCAAGGTGGCCTTCATGTCGATCTCGGTGAGCACTCCGAACCCCTGCTCGGACAGGGCCTTGCGGGTGCGCTCGACGGCGTCGTTGAACGAGGTGTGCAGAGTGGTCGACAGTGCGAGTGCCATGGGATGTTCTGCCTTTCTCGTGGGAGGGCCCTGATCAGGCCAGGGTGAGGAAGAGTTTTTCGAGTTCGGCCTCGGTCATGGGTTCCTTGCCGTCCTGCGGTGTGTCGGTCAGGCATTCCTTCAGGCCGGTCGCGACGATCTTGAATCCGGCGCGGTCCAGTGCGCGTGACACGGCGGCGAGTTGGGTGACAACGTCCTTGCAGTCGCGGCCCTGCTCGATCATCGAGATCACTCCGGCGAGCTGGCCTTGGGCGCGGCGCAACCGGTTGAGTACCAAAGCGATGCTGTCTTCGTCGCCGACCATGGGGACGTCCTTTCCTAGTCTTCACATCAGCGTACCCCCGGGGGTATCCGGACAGGGTATGAGGTGTGCGACCGCCGTCGCCCCGACCAACCACGATTGTGCCATTCCCGGTGTGCGGGTATTCGGCATCGAGGGTGCGGGACAGTTCGAGACCGCCGGTGACGTAGTCGTTGTGGATGTGTGTTTCGAGTACATGGGTGATGCGCACCCCGTGTTCGGCCGCCAGTTTCAGCACACGGTCAAGATCGCGTTGCGTGACGACGACTGCACCGACGTCGCCAGCGCTGATCAGGTAGGTAGCTACGGTCGCCGAGGCCGGAGGCTTCGATGATCGACGGATCCGATCAGCAAAGCGCGTTCGGGTACCAGACGTCCCACGGCGCTGCCGGCGAACATGCCGGCCAGTCGCCACTCGATCTGACGCCCGGATTCTCGGTATCGCACCCACCGCCGAGGCCACGCCGACGACGGGTCCGTGTCAAGTTTCGTAGCCGATCTGTTTGTGGATTCAGGCCGCGGTAGCCATCTGAGCGTTGTGGTCGGCTCGGGCTTCTGCGGGAGTGCGGTAGCCGAGGGTGGATGGAGCCGCTGTCGGTTGTGAAGCACCTCGATGTACTGCCTCACCTTGAACCTCGCCCGCATCCCCGGGCGGCGAAGATCAACTGGGCGCCCGGAACATGGCCTTGGATGTTCTCGTAGTCTTCGCGGACGTCTTGCACCGGCGCTCCGGACTCCCCCGCCTGGATCAAAGCGACCGTGTCGAGTTCGTGCATGGTGATTCCTTGGATCGGGTCTGTCGAAGAGGGCGACTTGCGGTGCCCGGAGGGTAGGTCGATTGCTTCCGATTCTTCCTGTCAGCCCGCCGCCACGGAGGCGCGACGGCGCCCTCCGAGTCGTTGCAGCGGGCAGTGCCCCCTTCGGCTGCAGGCATAGGTGACGCCGGCGGCAACCACCGTGAGTGCTGCTGCGGCGACCCCAACCCCGGGGTGGATCTCCTGCGCGAGGATGACCGAAGACATGATCAGCACGAACCAACCGAAGCTCTTGCGCAGGGTGTCCGGATCGACGAGCGGAGTCAGACGACCGCCGATCAGGCTGCCCACGACGGCAGCGCCGGTGACCATCGCCGCCAGGCGCCAGTCGATCTGCACGGTGGACAGGTAACCGCCGAGGCCGGCGAAGGACTTCATGGCGATCACGATCAGTGACGTGCCGACGGCAATCGGCATGGGCAGCCCGCCGAGCAATGCCAGGGCGGGCACGACGAGGAAGCCCCCACCGGCACCGACGAGTCCGGTGACCAGGCCGACGATCACACCGTCGAGGAGGATCTTGCCGACGGGCATCGCATGGTCGCCGTCGTCGCCGGCTGCCTTGTTCCTACGGCCGCGGAGCATGGCGCTCGCGGTGGCGATCATCATCACGGCGAAGCCGAGCAGCAGGACGGTGCCGGGGATGAAGCGTGAGAGCAGGCCACCACCGTAGGCGCCGACCATGCCGGCCAGTCCGAACAGAAGTCCGGTACGCCACTGCACGCGGCCGGCTCGGGCGTGGGAGATCGCGCCGACCGCACTGGTGACACCCACGACCAGCAGCGAGGTGGCAATCGCCTCTTTGGCGTCCATGCCTGCGACGTAAGCCAGAAGTGGGACGGTGAGGATCGAGCCCCCACCACCGAGCAACCCGAGGGTGACACCGACCAGGACTGCCAGCGCCACGGTCAACGCGATCATGATCAGTTCCTCCCGGCGCGTTCGGTGTTCGGCTGGACCAGCTGTGCGACGATGCTCTGGGCGCCGCACGAGGCGCCGCGGTTGTAGGGCAGCTTGGACAGCAGCATGCCCATCGCGCAGGTGTTCGACAGTGCAGCGAAGGTCAGCCCGCCACCGATTCCGGCGGCAAGCCACTTGAGCTTCGGCACGGCGAGGCTGCCGAGAACCGAGCTCAGCACGAGCGAGCCGGCGACGAGCCGGACCTGACGTTCGAGATCCCAGCGTTCGGCACCGCGATTGAGGGGAAGGCCGGCCGATTCCCAGGCGAGCATGCCGCCGTCGAGGATGTGGAGGTTGAACAATCCCGCGTCGCGCAAGGTCTGTTCGGCCTGACCGGCGCGCTGTCCGGAGCGGCAGACCAGCACGACGTTCTCGTCGAAATGGGCGCAGAACTCGTCGCGATGCTCGCGCAGCAGGTCCAGGGGGACGTTGTAGGCACCGGGGATATGCACGGACTCGAATTCGCCCGGAGTCCGGACGTCGATGATGCGCACGTTCTTGCCGGACTCGATCGACTCGTGCAAGGAATTCGGATCGGCGGTGACGGCAGGAGACTCGGTCATGGGTGGCCTTTCGATTGGGGAAATCGGGGCGGCTTACGAAGGTGCCCCCGGGGGTATCGTCGACTATCGTACATATACCCCTAGGGGTATAAGAAAAGGAGCACTGTCACCCAACGTCAGGCGAGGTGGGAACAACTTCTCGGGGTGCGCTTCAGCGAGACGGCCAGCGCATGCGGTGTCCCGCCCGCCGAAGACGCATCGGCGGAGCTGATCCGAGATGACCTTGAAGCTGGCGCGATGCAGCACACGTGATGCCGCGGCGAGTTGGATGACGACCTCACAGAACTCGTGGCCGGCGTCGAAGCATCGGGGTCACCGCGGTGCGCCGGCCTTGCGCTCGACACAGACGCCGACGCTCCCGGCTTCGGCATGTTCCCTCGACAACTTCCCGCTCGATCACATGCGCGAAACACACTCCCTCTCATACCCCCAGGGGTACTTGACATACCCCATGGGGTATATGCCACGATGTCTACATCCCCGGAACACCACCCAGATCCCAGCAACGGAGGAAGCCATGATTCTCGAGCAGTACTACATCGAGTGCCTCTCCCACGCGTCCTACCTCATCGGCGACGAGAGCACCGGCACGGCGATCGTGGTCGACCCACGCCGCGACATCACCGAATACCTCTCCGATGCAGCGAAGTACGGACTGACCATCGAAGGGGTGATCAACACCCACTTCCACGCCGACTTCGTCTCCGGACACCTCGAGCTGGTCGAGGCCACCGGCGCGTGGATCGGATTCGGGGAGGCCGCCGAGACCGACTACCCGATCCGCCGCCTACGCGAGGGCGAGAAGCTGCCCCTCGGCGAGGTGGAGCTCGAAATCCTGTCCACACCGGGCCACACCTGGGAATCGATCTCGGTGCTGGTGCGCGAACATCCCGGCGACGTCCCGACCGCGGTTCTCACCGGCGACTCGCTGTTCATCGGCGACGTCGGCCGTCCGGACCTGGTCAACCTCGGAGACGGCTCGACCAGCGATCTGGCGCGAGCGATGTATCACACCGTGCACGAGAAGCTGCTGACGCTGCCCGATCAGGTCGTCGTCATGCCCGCTCACGGTGCCGGTTCGTCGTGCGGGAAGAACTTGTCGACGGAACTGACCTCGACCATCGGGGAACAGCGCGTCACCAACTCGTCCGTGCAGCCGATGAGCGAGGACGCCTTCGTTGCCCTGGTCACCGAGGGTCAACCGGCGGCCCCGTCGTACTTCTCGGTCGATGCGGCCATGAACAAGCGGATGCATCCGCTTCTGGTACAGGACCGCACGATTCCCGAGTTGAGCCCGGAACAGGTCAAGGCCGAGCTCGCCGCCGGTACGCGCGTTCTCGATGCGCGTAGTGTCGACGATTTCGCTGCCGGACATCTACGCGATTCGGTCAATGTCGGGTTCGACGGTCGCTTCGCAGAGACCGGTGGCATGGTTGCCGAGGTCGGTGAGAAGATCGTGCTGATCACCTATCCCGGTGAGGAGCAGGACGCCGCGGTGCGTCTGGCTCGAATCGGATCCGACGGCGCGGCAGGCTATCTGAACCTCGATCGGGGTGGGGTCTTCCCTGCGGAGCTGGCCGATCTGGTCGAGACCGCAGCCAGGACGACGGTTGAAGAGCTCGACCGGTTGCTCGCCGCCGATGCCGTCGCCCTCGTCGACATCCGCAATCCCGGTGAGCGCGAATTCGGGGTCATCCCGGACGCGGTGCCGATCCCGTTGGCGCAGTTGCGGGCCCGTCTGGACCAGGTTCCGGCCGGCAAACCGATCGTGGTGCACTGTGCCGGTGGATGGCGTTCGAGCGTCGCGGCTTCGCTACTGCGCGCCCAGGGCTTCGAGAACGTCACGGATCTGCTCGGCGGCTACAACATGTGGGCCGAATCCCACGTCCCCGCCTGATCATTCCGGCCTCGCGACAGGGGCGGAAAACATCGCGACGAACAACCTCACGATGGCAGACTTCGGATCCACCATTGTGGGCAACGGCATCGTGCTCGTGGACTTCCGGGCATCGTGGTGCTGCCCGTGCCGCGCCTTCACCCAGGTCTTCGACAAGTCGTCACAGGCGCACCTCGAGATCGTGCATGCCAAGGTCGACACCGAAGCCGAACAGCAGCTCGCCGCCATGGCGAACATACACTCGATTTCGACGATCATGGCCTTCCGAGAGGGTGGGCTCGTCCACTCACAGTCCTGCGCGTTGCCGGCGCCGGCTCTCGGGGCCCTGATCACCCGGATCGAGGCCCTCGACCTGGCCGAGATCCATACGAAGGTTGCCGAACAACGCGCAGCCTCCCACTTCTGACCCTTGTGGGTCCGTAACGAACCCTCATCGAGGATGTCTCCCATGTGTTACCCCGTCGACTGCACGAACTGCGGAAAGACCGGATGGGGCGGATGCGGACAGCATGTCGACGCCGTCATGCGTTCCGTGCCCGCCGCCGATCGCTGCACCTGCGGTCAGGACACCGTCCCGGCCCGAGTCGAGCGTCGAAGCGTGCGTTCACTCTTCCGTCGCTGACCTCGGTCGTAACGGGACCATGATCGACGGCGTCACCACCACCGCTGCCATCGCGCACCGACCGACACCGTCGAGCACAGCATCCGTAAACCGTCGCGGTGATAGAGGGGTCCGTGCGCTGCTCGACCGAGCCGCCGTCACCGACCGCAGCGCGATGTTCAGGTCTCTGCTCTCTTCGCGTCCTGCCGGTGAGCACCCGAGGGGCTCGGGCGACGGCACCCGGGCTCGGGTCGGTTTTCGAAGCGTTCACGCCCGCGGCGGCCGGCGGCGGTGTTGCTGCGCGCCCGGTCGCCGAAGAACCCCCACCAACTACTAAGTTAGGTAGTTTTTCCAGGCCGAGTCGTATATCGTTTCGTTACATTGTCCGTCACGACAACGACAGATCTACACCAAAACCGCTTGTCAGGAGCATTACTGTGGGACGGCACCACGCCACCAATCCGCACCGAAACCGTGACCTTCCCGAGATGTCGCCGGAGTTCGCGCGAGATTCACTCGGCAGCGGGGGACGACATCGGGCCCCGGCGAAGCGCACCGCCACCGCGACCTGCGCCTCGACGGTCGCCACCGGCGCATTGCTGATCGTGGGATCACAGCTCCTCGCTCCCGGCACCGCCGCCGCGTCGACATCCGACGGCGTGCAGACCGCAGTTCCGGCCCCGTTGCCGCCCGAACTCGCCGCGATTACCGCGATTCCGGAGGTCGAGGCAGTGCTCGATCAGCTCGCCGCGATTCCGGACGTGCCCGCGGTGGCACCCCCTGCCCCGGTTGTTCCGGCCCCGCCCTCGGCCGCGGCGGCGCCGGCAAGCCAGGCACCCTGGGCAGCGCCGAGGCCGCAGCCTCTCGCGGTCGCCCCAGTCTCGGGCACGTTGACCTCCGCGTTCGGCCCCCGGTGGGGGTCGTCGCACGCCGGTCTGGACATCGCCAACACCATCGGTACCCCGGTCTACGCTGCCGCATCGGGCACCGTGATCGACTCCGGTCCGGCGTCCGGGTTCGGCCTGTGGGTCCAGGTCCGGCACGAGGACGGGTCCACCAGCACCTACGGTCACATCAACGAAACGCTGGTCGAGGTGGGACAGCGCGTGCAGGCCGGCCAGCAGATCGCCACCGTCGGCAATCGAGGTCAGTCCACCGGACCGCACCTGCACTTCGAGACCACCGATCCGGGCGGTGCGAAGGTCAATCCGACCCAATGGTTGCAGCAGCGAGGTGTCCCGGCGACGGATCTGTCGCGGGTGTGATCGTCGCCGGTTCGGCAGTAACGAGGTGACCCGGCATGACCCCCATAAATACTATGATTCATAGTATTTATGGGGGTGTGCCCCATCGGTGCCGAGGAAGGCTCTCGCGGTGAACAGTTCAGACAAACCGACGTCCCCGGCGTCCCACACACGCAGGGGACCGCTCACACTGACCGATTCACGCCGGGCGCCGTGGCCGATGATCGGCGCTGCCGCGGTGATCGTGGCCCTGATCGGAGTCATCGCGTCCACCCTCGCTCCGAAGGTCGCCGACCGCGCCGAGGCCCAGCAGTACGTGCCCAGTGCCGACAATCCCGATCCGTCCACTGCGATCGACGGGGTGGAGAAGATCGAGTACCCGGCCGGAACCCACGTGCAGGCACCCCAGCGGGTGGCCTACGACCAGAGCCCCCCGATGGGAGGCCCGCACGATCAGTACTGGGCGACCTGTACCGGCACGATCTATCCCGAGCCGATCCGCAGCGAGAACGCGGTGCATTCGCTCGAACACGGCGCGGTGTGGATTACGTACGACCCGCAGCAGGTCGCCGGAGACGAGGTGCCGACGTTGCAGGCCTTGGTCGAGGGCCAGCCATACACCCTGCTCTCGCCCTACCCCGGTCTGTCGTCCGCGATCTCGGTGCAGTCGTGGGGTCACCGCCTCGCGCTCGACGACTCCGAAGACGATCGACTCGACCAGTTCATCACCGCCTTGCGTCGAAACCCCAACACCCACCCGGAGGCAGGTGCCACCTGTTCCACCACACCGGGCAGTTTCGATCCGAGCTCACCGCCGCCGTTCGATGCCTCCCCGCCGGGACCGGACGCCGTCCCCATGGCAGTCGGCGGGCAACCTGCCCCCACCGCACCGGCGGTGGGCTCGAACCTGCAGCCCCGCAATGGCTGAGCCCGCGAGGACTGAGACCGCGAGGACTGAGACCGACGAGAGCGCCGTCCCTGTCGCTCCTGCCCCCGGTGGACGGGTCGGGCTCGGCCGCATGCTCGCGGTGGCGGTGTTCGCGCTCGTCGTCGGTCTCTATCTGGGCATCAGCGCCAGCGGACTGGGATCCGGTCATTCCGAGCCGCCCGCACAGGATTCGGTGGACGTGGGTTTCGCCCAGGACATGTCGGTGCACCACAGCCAGGCTGTGGAAATGTCGGCGATGGCCCTGACCAATGCCACCGACCCGGCGGTGCGCACCCTCGCCTACGACGTGATCACCACCCAGCAGAGCCAGTGGGGCACGATGCAGGGCTGGTTGGCCATGTGGGACCGACCGCTGCAGACTCCCGGCACACCGATGACCTGGATGGACAGCACCGAAGGCGGCCCCGGGACGATGCCGACCATGGCCGAGCACGCGGGAACGTCCGGATCATCGATGCCCGGGATGGCCACCACCTCCGAACTCGACGCACTCCGGCGCGCCACCGGTCCCGCCTTCGACACCCTGTACCTGCAACTGCTGCTCCGGCACCATCAAGGCGGCCTGCCGATGGCGCGCTACGCCGCGGTCAACGCGTCCGAACACGTGGTCACCACGCTCGCACAACAGATCGCGGATACTCAGGAAGCCGAATCGACGACGATGCAGCAGCTGCTCACGGTCCGAGGCGCCGCACCTCTACCGATGAAGTGACCGGTGAACCCGCCATCAGCCCGGACGGCCTCGTCCCGGATCAGCTCCGAGGAGTGCTCATGAAACAGTCGTCGACGATGCGTCTGCCCCGTCTGATGTTCCTCTACACCGGGGCCCGCCTGGCCCTCGTGGCCGGCTGCGCCGCTGCCGCCGTGGCCGGTGTCCGCATTCTCGGGCTCGACGTGTCGCTGACATGGGTGCTCATCGTCGGCGTACTCACCGGCATGGCCGTGTCGTTGGTGGCTCTGCGCCGGATGCGCACACGCATCAACGATGAGATTCGCCTCGTCGATGGCCAGCGGAAATACCGGTCGGCGCCGCCGCGGCCCTGATCCGGATCGTCGGCAGCGACGCCGTCACGGCCACACCGTCAGGTAGATCAACACCAGATTGAGCGCCGTGATCGTGCCGACAATCATCCAGGCCACCGTGGTGGTGAGCCGATGGTTGACCGCGGTACCCATCAGCGCCCGATCACTGGTCAGACGCACCAACGGAATCAACGCGAACGGAATACCGAACGACAGCACCACCTGCGAGAGCACCAGCGCCCGGGTCGGGTCCGTCCCGAGTGCGACCACCACCAACGCCGGCACCAGGGTGATCAGACGACGCGCCAGCAGCGGGATCCGTCTGCGCAGCAGCCCGTCCATGATCAACGCCCCCGCATAGGCCCCCACCGAGGTCGACGCGAACCCGGAGGCCAACAGCCCCAGGGCGAACAGCAGCGCCACGGTCGGGCCGAGTTCCTGACCCAGTGCCGTGTGCGCCCCGTCGATCGAATCGACCCCTTCTCGCCCGCGCAACGTCGTCGCGGCCATGAGCAGCATGGCCAGATTCACCGTTCCCGCCACCACCATGGCCAATCCGACATCCCAGCGCGTGACCCGCAGCAGCAGGGTTCGTCGTGGACCGGGTTCGGGATGCCCATGACGGTCCCGGGCAAGGCCCGAGTGCAGGTAGACCGCATGCGGCATCACGGTCGCACCGAGCATGGCCGCGGCCAGCAGGACCGATTCGGCGCCGTCGAAGCGTGGCACGAGTCCGTCGACGACAGCGTGGGCGGGGGGTGGGGCGACGAAGATGCTGGTGACGAAGCCGATTGCGATGACCGCCAACAGGCCGGTGATCACCCGTTCGAATCCGCGCTGACCGCGTGTGTCCTGTACCAGCAGCAGGATTAGCGAGACCGCCCCGGTGATCAGCGCTCCGACCAGTAGCGGGAGATCGAAGAGCAGATTCAGGGCAATGGCGCCGCCGATGACCTCGGCCAGGTCGGTGGCCATGGCGACCAGCTCCGCCTGCCCCCAGTACGCCAAGCGCACCGGCCGAGGCATGCGTTCACGCAGCGCCTCGGGCAACGACCTGCCGGTGACCAGACCCAGTTTGGCGGACAGGTATTGCACCAACGCGGCCATGACATTGGCCGCCACGACCACCCACACCAGCAGGTAGCCGAACTGGGCACCGGCGCTGACGTTGGAGGCGACGTTGCCCGGGTCGACGTAGGCGATGGAGGCGACGAATGCCGGTCCGAGAAGTGTCCAGCGGCGCCATCGCTGCGTGCGCCCGAGGTCGTGCGTCAGCGTCATCCACCGCCTCCTAAGGTTCCCCTGAATTAAAAGTCAGGGGAACCGAAATTACAAGGCGTCGCGCACGTGGGTCGGGACGGAGCGAGAAGGCCGGCGGTGTACAGCCCGTTCCGCCGGTCTGCGTGTCAGCTCTTGCGGGAGGCGCGTACCACTGCCCAGGTGCCGCCAGCGATGACCAGCACTCCCAGCGCGGCGAAGATCAGCAGGAGTGGCACCGAGGAGCTCGAGGACTCCGCGTCTGCGGACTCGGCCTGCGCCTCGGGGGTCTCGGGTGCGGCTGCGGCCGACGTGGCATCAGACGAGGCCGTCGGAGCATCGGGGGCCGGGGTCTGCCCGGCCGCTGCAGTGACGGTGAAGGCGTAGGAGCCGGTGATGGGATGGCCGTCGGCGGAGATGACCCGGTAACCGACGGTGTAGCCCCCTGCGGCCAGGGGCTCGGGGATCGACAGCCGCACCCGGTCTCCGTCGACGATCGACTCGGAGCTTCCGCGTTGCGTACCTTCACCGTCGGTGAGGGTCACCGTGGCGAACGCGGTATTGATGGTCTGGTTGAACTGCAGCTCGATTTCCTCTGGGGAACCTGCCACCGCGGCGTCGGCTGCGGGGGTGGAGCCGATCAACGTGCTGTGCGCTTGTGCGGGCGTGACGCCGAGGAGCAGCACTGCTGCGGCGGCGGCGAAGATCGTGACGAGTTTCTTCATGGGTGCATACTTTCTCGGCCTCCCTGGCACCGGTATGACGTCCGGGGCGGTGGCCTGTCGATAGAACGCGAAGGGCGCTGACCGGGCTCTACCCTAGCCCATCTACTATGTAGCGTAGTTTTACGGTGGGTCGGTGACACTGCCGGCTCGCTCCCGGTACCCGAGACGGACGAAACATGAAACTGACGCCCAATATGAAAGTCTCCGCGGCACTGGTGGCCGTGTTCGTGGTGGTGCTGGCGGTGGTGCTCTACGCCAATCGCGCCGAATCGAACGGACAAGACGGGCAGGAGTCGTCCGGTGCTGCCGCGACACCGGTGTGGACAACGGACATCCGCACCTTGTCCACCGCCCCCGACGACAAGGTTCAGCTGGTCGAATTCCTCGATTTCGAGTGCGAGTCCTGCAGAGCGTTGTACCCGGTGATGGAGCGGATCCGCAGCGAGTACGCCGGACGGATCGACATCGGCATCCGCTATTTCCCCATTCCCAGCCACACCAACAGCCATCTGGCGGCCCGGGTCGTCGAGGCCGCGGCTCGGCAGGGCCGTCTCGAGCCGATGTACCAGCGTATGTATGAAACGCAGGCGCAGTGGGGCGAGTCGAGCCAGTCTCAGGCAGCAGTGTTCTGGGGTTTTGCCGAACAGCTGGGGTTGGATATGGCCGCATTCGAGCGTGACGTCAACGATCCCGCTGTCAGCGCGCGCGTGGACCAAGATTTCGACGACGGTCTCGCCCTCGGTGTGCAGGGCACGCCCACGCTGTTCCTCAATGACGTCGAGCTGCCGACCATGCCCAGCTACGAACTGCTCAAGGCCAGGATCGACACGGCGTTGGCAGAGTGAGCGTCCCGGCGGGTTCGGCGACGGTCGCCGGCGAGACGTCGGGGCGGGCACTCGGCCGCAAAGGGGTGGGCTGGATTCTCGGTGTCTGCGGCACTGCGGGTCTGATCGCTTCGCTGGTGCTCACCATCGAGAAGTTCGCTGTGCTGGCCGATCCGACGTATCGGCCCTCGTGCAGCATCAATCCGGTCATCAGTTGCGGGTCGATCATGACCTCGTGGCAAGCGGAATTGTTCGGCTTTCCCAATCCGCTGCTGGGGCTGATGGGTTTCGCGGTTGTGCTCACCACTGCCGCCGTAGTCCTGGCCGGAGCCAGCTTGCCCCGATGGTATTGGAACGGCCTGTTCACCGGCCTGAGTGCTGCGGTCGTCTTCGTGCACTGGCTGGCATTCCAGAGTCTCTTCCGGATCGGGGCGTTGTGTCCGTACTGCATGGTGGTGTGGCTGGTGACTGCGCTCGCCTGGTGGTACTGCCTGCTGTACCTCGAGGCGGTGCACACGACCCGGCCGTCGCGGACATGGCAGCTGCTGCACCGTCACCATTCGGTGCTACCGACGGTGTGGGTGTTGACCGTGCTCGCCTTCGTCGTCGAAGCCTTCTGGTCGTACTGGCAGACCCTGATCTGACACGGGCCGCACAAGGTCAGCCACGGCTCTGTTGTCCCTGCCATGACCTCGACCTTTGCGCATCGTCGCACCGACCGCGTCGCCCGCCCGTGAGATGCGCGGTGACCATGTCGATGTTCTGCGGCCGGTCGAGAGTCGAACCCTATGGATATCTCACCCGGACGGCGAAATATCCCTGACGCACCTCACACTCCTCTCGGATTCAGGGATGGTCCGGGCAGCGCCCGGCCGCGCCAGCTCAAGTCCGCCTACAACGAGCGGTTCCGGCCGCCGTACGGGCCTGTCTCGGGCGGATCCAGCCCGATCCGTCCGAGACAGGGCCCCGCAGCCCGGCCGGGTATCCCACTGCAGTGACCTCGATCGCTATCCGGGATCGACGAGCACCTGCGCCTGCGGCTCGTCGCACCACAGCTGCGTGATGAATGCGCAATACGACTGTGCGGTAGCCGACCAATTTTCGGTTGCCGAGGTCATCCCCCATCCCTCGCCGATCACTGCAGCCGAGATCAGGACCGCCCGATTGGCCAGAGCGGCAGCCGGGCTGCCGTAGTCGGCGACGGTCCCGGCCACATCGGCCGCCACATCGAAGACCTCGTCGGGCACGGCAGGGGCCGCCTGGGCGCCGTACCCACAGGGAGGCGTGCTGGCATGGAGGTGCCGGTTCACCTGTCCCAGAACCTGTTCCAACGCGCGCACATGCCGACGCAGTTTGCTCGGCTTGCCGATGTGGGCGGCTGTGACGGTCGGCAGGCGACGCAGCCGCTGAGGATCCGGAAGTCCGGCATGCTCGAGCATCAACGCGGTCAGGTCCCTGATGACCCAGTCGGCCAATGCCGCGGTGGCCCGGTCTGTTGCCGGCACAGTCACCACCGGCATGTTGGTCTTCAACAGTGTTTTCCGATCTTTCGGCGCCGAGACGGCGAACGACTATTCTTTCGGGTCGGTAGGTGTCGAGGTGTCGCTGTGTGTCGATGGCTCGCCGGAGCTCTGCAGCTCGGCGGGATCACGATCGACGATCGTGGTGCTCTTGGGGGCACCGCTGAATCCCACGTGCGCCTCGTCTCGCATGCGTTTGACCATGTGCGGGTAGTGCAGCTCGAACGCAGGTCGTTCGGAGCGGATCGGCGGTAGTTCGGTGAAGTTGTGGCGCGGCGGCGGGCAGGTGGTGGCCCATTCGAGCGAGTTGCCGTAGCCCCACGGGTCGTCGACGGTCACGATCCGGCCGTAGCGGTAGCTCTTGAAGACGTTCCACATGAACGGCAACACCGAGGCGCCCAGGACGAAGGAGCCGATGGTCGAGATCACGTTCAAGGTGGTGAACCCGTCGGTGGGCAGATAGTCGGCGTACCGGCGGGGCATGCCCTCGTTGCCGAGCCAGTGCTGCACCAGGAATGTGGCGTGGAAGCCGATGAAGGTCAACCAGAAGTGCCACTTGCCGAGGCGCTCGTCCATCATCCGGCCCGTCATCTTCGGGAACCAGAAGTAGACGCCGGCGTAGGTCGCGAACACCACGGTGCCGAACACCACGTAGTGGAAGTGCGCCACCACGAAGTATGAGTCGTGCAGCTGGAAGTCCATCGGCGGGCTCGCGAGGATGACGCCGGACAGACCGCCGAACAGGAAGGTGATCAAGAACCCGACGGAAAACAGCATGGGCGTCTCGAATGTCAGCTGGCCTCGCCACATGGTGCCGATCCAGTTGAAGAATTTCACGCCGGTGGGGATGGCGATCAGGAAGGTCATGAACGAGAAGAACGGCAGCAGTACTGCGCCGGTGGCGTACATGTGGTGCGCCCACACCGCGATCGACAGCGCGGCAATGCCCAAGGTGGCATAGACCAGACCGGTGTAGCCGAAGATCGGTTTGCGGGAGAACACCGGGAAGATCTCGGAGACGATACCGAAGAACGGCAGCGCGATGATGTAGACCTCGGGGTGGCCGAAGAACCAGAACATGTGCTGCCAGAGCAACACACCGCCGGTGGCGGGATCGAAGATGTACCCGCCGAGCATTCGGTCGTACAGCAAGCCCATCAGCGCCGCGGTCAGCAGCGGGAAGGCGAGCAGGATCAGGATCGAGGTGATGAAGATGTTCCAGGTGAAGATCGACATCCGGAACATCGTCATCCCCGGGGCACGCATGCACACGACGGTGGTGATGAAGTTGACCGCGCCCAAGATGGTGCCCAGACCGGACACGACCAGACCCACGACCCACAGGTTGGCGCCCATCCCCGGCGAATGCAGTTCCGAGCTCAACGGCGCGTAGGCCGTCCACCCGAAGTCGGCGGCCCCGCCCGGGGTGAGGAAACCGCTGACGGCGATGAGGGAACCGAACAGATACAGCCAGTAGCTGAAGGCATTCAAGCGGGGAAAGGCGACATCGGGTGCCCCGATCTGCAGCGGCAGGATGTAGTTGGCGAAACCGAACACCACCGGGGTGGCATACATCAGCAACATGATCGTGCCGTGCATGGTGAACAGCTGGTTGTACTGCTCGTTCGACAGGAACTGCAGACCGGGTACGGCGAGCTCGCTGCGCATGAACAGCGCCATCAGTCCGCCGGCCCCGAAGAACGCGAACGAGGTCACCAGATACATCAGACCCAGAACCTTCGGGTCTGTCGTGGTGATCATCTTGTAGAGGAAGGCGCCCTTGGGTCTGCGCCGCGCCGGCATCGGACGGGTGGCGGCAGGTAAGGGTGGTGGGGCGAGAGCGGTCATGAGGTGCTGTCCGATCCGGTTTTTGCGCGTGCGCACAACGATGAGACGTCACGAGCGTACCTAATTACTACGCAGCATAGTTTTTAGGGTGGATCAGACCGTGGTGGCTACCAGGCACACCGACGCAGAGACCACGGCCAGCCCGGCCAGCGCGGTGGCCATGGGCATGGTCACCGACAACGCTGCGGCAGTCGCGTACGACAGCCGCGGCCATCGGGTCCGCCAGCTGAGGTTCAGGGTGCGCAGCCGCAGCGTCGTCTCGTTGCTCAGCCCCAGGGTCCCGGCCGGCTGCGACAGTGTCGATGCGGACACCACGGTCAGCGCCGAGCACACGGTTGCTGTGCTGGTGGCGTGGGCAGCGTGCTGATCTGCGGTGAGTTCGACCAGAGTTTTGACCGCGGACGGGGCAGACGCGAACAAGGGGACGACCGGGAATACCGCAGCGAGGATGTCGCATGTGGTGACGATGAGGTGGTGACCGCCTCGCAGGTGCGCCCGTTCGTGGGCGAGCACCGCGTCGCGTTCACCCGTGGTCAGAAAATCCGACAACCCGTCCGTGGCGACGACGAACCCGGGCCGGCCGGCGACGCTGTAGGCCATCGGCATCGGGTGCGCTAGCCACATCACATCGTCGTCGCGGGAACGGGCGACGATGGCGACCACATCCCGGTGATAGGTGCGCAGACGGGCCTGTTCCCGGGCGTATCGCCGACCCAGAATCACGGCTCGGACCACCACGGCGAGCAATCCCAGAGCCCCGACTGCTGCCATGGTTTCGGTGATCCACGGCTGCACCGCATGGGACATGGCGGTAAAACATCGCACCACGGCTTCGACCGCGGCCTCAGCGGGCGCATGGTCGGGCCAGGCCAAGGTGACCACCGCCGAAGCCCCGAGGAACAGCGCCCCGCCCAGGCTGCCGAGCCAGGCTGCCAGCAGGACTCCCGGAGGCAGGGAGGTGCCGGCAAGCCGGGCGAGCATCCGCGGTGCGGCGATCGAGATCAGAGCAGCGCCCAGCAGCAGGACCAGGGCCAATGTCATTGGTCGGCGGTCCGGTTCGTCCTACCGCGGCGCAGGGCATCGTATTCGCGGTCACTGACCGTCTTGGCGAAATGCAGCAGCACTGCGCTGGGGTCGGCGCTGCTGTCGAGCAGCGCACGCAGCGCCTCGGAGGTCGCCTCTTCCCGGCTGCGGGAGGGCGAATAGAAGTACGCGCGGCTACGCTTTTCCCGTTGCACCCACCCCTTCTCGTACAGGTGGGTGACCACGGTCAAGATGGTGGTGTAGGCGAACTCTTTGCGTTCGCTGAGCCGATCGACGAGATCGTGCACCGACTGCGGATCCTCGGTCGACCACAGTTCGTTCATCACCTCGGCCTCGAGGCCCCCCAACCTATTCATGGCTCCCCTCGCAGACATTCACCGATCATCCCTTATCCATGCGCTACCTATGCGCGCGCATCCGGCGCGACCTGAACTCCTCGTGCGCTCAACCATGCCATGGGATCACCTTTACGACCGTCCGGCTCCCAGACCTCGTAGTGCAGATGCGGTCCGGTCGACTGCCCTCGATTGCCGACAGTGGCGATCTGCTCACCGGCACGCACACGCTGTCCCGCAGAGACCAAGGCCTGGTCGATGTGCCCGTACACCCCGATGGTGCCGTCGTCCTGCAGAACTCGCACCCACAGGCCGAAACCGGAAGCCGGCCCGGCCTCGAGTACCGTGCCGTCGGTCACCGAGACGATGGGGGTGCCGATCGTGTTGGCGATGTCGAGACCGTAGTGGGTGGTTCCCCATCGCGGCCCGACACTCGAGGTGAGCGTGCCACTGACAGGCATCAGCGTCTTCGGGCGCCGTGCCTCGGCCTCTCGCGCGAGCCGGCGCTCTTCGCGCAGCCGAGCCCGGTCGAGTTGGTCCGCGAAGTCCGCCAGAGTCGGTACCTGGGCCACCTGCAGCACCTGCGGCGCCTGCGAGAGCGATTCCGGCGGGGTCGACGGCTCCGGTGCGGTCTCGAATTCTTCGACGGCCGCGGGATGGACCGACGCGGCGTGGGCACTCGAGGTCGTGGCCGCAAACAATGCCCCGGCAGCCACCGACACTGCCAGGACACGTCCGCTGGCCCCTGCGCTCGTCCGGCGATGTGCGCCTGCGCTCCGGAGCGGGGCGGGCACGTCGGTCTCCGCCTGCTCTTCGGGGGACTCCCGGTTCTCGGCATCGAGACGTGCGTCCGAGTCCAGGACCGGCGGTGTCGGCGCAACGGACTCGATCGTCCTGCCCGCGTCGACGGTCTCGGTCGGCTCGGGACGACGCCAGGTCGGAGTATCACAGCGAAAGTGGCGGGGATCAGCGAGTTCGGGTTCTGGTCTACGGTGTCGGGCCAAGATGCATCCTCAGGAAGGCACCCGCTCGCGTGATAACGAAACGGTGACGGACATCGACACCGTACTACTATGTTGCATAGTTTCAATAACCGGTCGGTGTGCAATCCCCGTGGATGGTCATGATCTGGAACTATTCCGGCCGCGGCCGTCGGCGGCGCTCTCCGGATCAGACAAGCTGTGCAGCATGGCGTTGTAGGAGGCGAGTTCGTCGTCACCGGTGTGAGCGACCTGCTCGTCACGCCGACGTGCACGCCGCTGATCGGCAGAGCCCCACTGCACGATCGCGAGCACCGTCGCCAGCAGCAGCGGCAACTCACCGACACCCCACGCCAGGTTGCCCCCGAGCCGCTGATCGGCCGCCAGGTCGTCGAACCACCCCAGTCGCAGCGAATCGTAGAACTCGCCGGCAACCACGAAATCCGCCATGATCACGGCCACCAGGAAGAACGCATACCCGGCCAGCGCCGCTCCCGCCGCGGCCACCCGCACCACCGGCGCCGGCGGGCGGGGCACCGGATCGATGCCCACGATGCTCCAGAAGAACACCCCTCCCACCATCAGCAGCCACACATTGATCGACACATGCGCGGTGTGCGACCCGGCAAGTCCGTCGTACATCCCCCCGAGATACAGCACATAGAAGGTGCCCAGGAACACGGTCACCGTGACCGCCGGGTGAGTCATCCACCGCAGAGCGGTGCTGGTGAACAGCGCCCGCATCCAGTCGCGGGCGCCCGGAACTGCGCCGCCCGAGCAAGGCCGCACCGTCGCTGCCGCCAAGGTGAGCGGAGCTCCCAGTACCAGGCACAGCGGTACCACGATCGCCAGCGCCGCCGTCGCGGCGAGGTGCACACTGAATGCCGCTGGAGCGTAGCGCCCGACGCCCGACGAGGTGGCCACAAGCAGCACGACACAGCCGAGCAGCCAGGAGACGATCCGACCCACCGGCCAGTGCTTTCCCGAGGCACGCAGTCGGCGCACCCCCCACAAGTAGACCGCCGCCAGCACCACCGCAGCGGATCCCAGCAGTAGATCGAACCGCCATTCGGTCACCAAACGGGCCATCGTCGGCGCCCCGTCGAAGCCGTACCCCAGGACTTCCTCGACCAGGCTGGGTGCGCCGCGTTCACCCTGCGGCGGCGGCGTGCGACCCAATGCCACCCCGAGCCCGACCGTGACGGCCAGCACTGCCGACTCGATCAACGCCAACCGTACGAACGGGCCCCGATTCGACGGGTCGGCAGCCAGAGCAGTGACGGCCACCGTCCGCTGGCGCCACCCCAGCCACCCCACCACGGCGAATGCGAGCACCTTGGCCATCACCACGAATCCGTACGGGCCGGACAGCAGTTGCCCGATCGGAACTCGCACCAGGGCGTTGACCGTCCCCGAGGCGGCCATCACCACGAAGGCCACCGTCGCCATCGCGGAGAACCGGCGCGTGGCCACATCCAGGTGCCCACCTCCGCGCACAGCGTGCAGCACCAGCGCCGCCAATCCACCGACCCAGAGACCGGCCGCCACCAGATGCAACACCAGACTGTTAGTGGCCAGGTCATGCGATCCCCCTGCCGAGGAATGTCCGGTCAACGCACGGGGCATCAAGCTCAGCACCGCCATCACCAGCAGCACCGGCGTCCACCGATGCTGCAGCACGAGGCGAGATCCCAGCCCCACGACAGCGGCCAGACCGGCGGTCCACACCCACGCGGTGGCGACCTCGATTTGCCCCACCGCCTGTACGAACGGGAGCGGATCGGCGAACACGGTACTCAGCGGCTGGCCCGAGGTATCCGACAACGTCAGAGGAACGAGCGCCACCGCGGATCCGGCCCACAGCGCTGCAGCCGCTCCCGCAGTGCGCACCGCCCGGTATCCGTCGACATCGAGCACCCCGGACCGTTGCGGCGGTACCAGCACCGCCGCAACCAGCAGCGACCCGATCATCACCACCGCCGCCACTTCCCCTATCGCGGTGGCGGCCGGAAGGCCGTACCTCGTCAACACCCCGGGATCGGGCAGCCCGAGCAACCGCAGAACCTCACTGCTCGATACGGCCGCCAAGGCGGTCGCTACCAGCGCCGCCCCTACTGTCCAGCCGGTCATCACGCCGACTACAGCTCTCTTAGTGCCTGCCACGGAAAACCTCACTCGTCCGTTGTTCGCCCGTTCCCGCCGGCCGAACCTGCAGGCGCGTGCCTCGCCGCCGAAATACTATGAAAGATAGTTCATCGCTGATCCTCACCCCCCTCAGGTGCATTGCATGCATAGATGCGCATATGACAATATTGTTCATGTCGTCAACGGAAAGGTGCCGCGATGAGCCACGGACACGGACATGGTATTTCCCCCGGCCAGGCCACCAGCGCCTCCGGTCGACACGTCCGACGACTGTGGATCGCCGTGGCCCTCGGACTGACGACCTTCGTGATCCAACTCGTCGTCGGGTTATCCACCTCGTCGCTGGCTTTGCTGTCCGACTCCGCGCATGTGTTCACCGACGTGTTCGGCATCTTGATGGCAGTTACGGCCATCACCGTCGCGCAACGCGCCCGCAGCCGACCGAACCGCACCTTCGGCCTGTACCGCACCGAGGTGTTCGCCGCCCTGCTCAACGCGCTCCTACTGTTCGGCGTCGCCCTCTGGATTCTCTACGAGGCCCTCCACCGGCTGTCCGAGCCGCCCGAGGTCCCCGGCCTTCCCGTCACCATCGTCGCTGTGGTCGGCCTGACCATGAACGTGATCTCGTTTCTTCTGCTGCGCGACGGGGCCAAGGAGAGCCTCAATGTGCGCGGGGCTTACCTGGAAGTCCTTGCCGACATGCTCGGCTCGGTGGGCGTGCTCGTCAGTGGTGTGGTGACCCTCGTGTTCGGCTGGCGGTATGCCGATCCGATCATCGGTGTCGCTATCGGGTTCTTTGTCCTGCCGCGGGCCTACAACCTCGGCCGACATGCAATCGGCATTCTGCTCCAGCAAGCACCGAAGAGTATCGACATCACCGAGGTCAACGCGGCACTCGATGCTCTTCCCGGAGTACACGAGTCCCACGACCTGCATGTCTGGACGCTTACCTCGGGAATGGAGGTGGCCTCCGCGCATCTGGTCACCGAGTCCGGCACCGACTCCACTGCGGTGCTCACAGCAGCACAAACTCTGTTGGCAGAACGCTTCCACCTCGAACATGCCACCTTGCAGGTCGAACCCCACGACGGCGAGGGCCGCTGCCACGAACTCTCCTGGTGACTTCCGCAGCCCCACCGAATGCATGACAGACCCAATCTGTCCCAGCATCGAATTCCGAGAATCGAACGGCTGGTAGGTCAGGATCACGGAGAGACCGGTCGGAGACTTCCACGGAAGACTTCCAGTGGCTGCCCTGTAGAGGGCTACCGCACTGATGAGGGCTGCAACTGTGCGGTGGTGAGCGATTCCAGGGCTGCGATTCCGACCGGTTCGCTGACGGCCAGCGGAATCACCGCGCACCGATCGGCGAGCTCACCCCCAACCGTGTCGATCTGCTCCAATTCGGCGACCGCCCGCTGCCGCAACAACGGCGCGGTCGGTTCTGCGGCGGCCAGAGAATTGTTGACCACCCACGCCCACGGCTCGATACCGGCGCGGCGCAAATCATCCTGCAGACCGGCGGCTTCGAGCACCGGGGTGGTCTCGGCAAGAGTGACCAGCACAATCTTGGTCTGCGCCGGGTCCTGTAGCCGCATCAGCGGTGTGGTGAAGTGCCCGCCGTTGCCCATCTGCCGGGCGATCTCCCGGTGATACGACCCGGTCGCATCGAGCAGCAATAACGTGTGGCCTGTGGGGGCGGTATCGACGACGACGAACTTGCGACGTGATTCGTGAATCACCTTCGAAAAGGCCTGGAACACCGCGACCTCCTCGGTGCACGGGGAGAGCAGGTCCTCGGCGAGAGTGGCGCGGCCGGCCTCATCGAGCCCGGCGCCCTTGGTAGCCAGCACCTGGTCTCGGTAGGTCTCGCTCGCCTCATGAGGGTCGATGCGGGACACCTCGAGGTGATCGAGCTCCCCGGCAAGGGTGTCGGTCAGATGCGCGGCGGGGTCGGTGGTGGTCAGATGCACATCGTGACCACGGCAGGCCAGGGCCACCGCGATCGCGGCGGCAACAGTGGTTTTGCCGACCCCGCCTTTGCCCATGCACATCACCAGTCCGGGCCCGTCGACCTCGATCGCATCGACCAGATCCGCTAACGGGGCGTCGGCGACGGCGGCAAGCCCCGGATCGGTGCCGGTGGTCATTGCGGTGGTGGTGGTGGTGTCGAACAGGGTGTTCAAGGCGTCGAGGCCGACCATGTTGACCGGCTTGAGTTCCACCAGATCGGTGGGCAGCGCGGCGATCGCGGCGCCGCGACCCGCCAGTGCGGCCTGTTCACGCTGGTACACGGCGGTAGCCAGCGGGTCGGTGTCGTCGGCCGGGTCGGGCAGCACGCCGTTGACGACCACATGCTGTCTCGTCATGCCGATCGCGGCGAGTTCGCTGTGGGTGCGGGCGATCTCGGCCAGAGCGGCGCGGTTCGCGCGTGCCACGAGCACCAGGCGGGTGCGGCCGGGGTCTGACAAGGCCTCGACCGCGCCGGCGTACATGGCTTTCTGCTTGTCGAGCCCGGCCAGCGGTCCGAGGCAGGACGCGTCGCCTTTGCCGTGGTCGAGGAATTCGGTCCAGTTACCGGGCAGTTGCAGCAGCCGGATGGTATGGCCGGTGGGGGCGGTGTCGAACAGCACGTGATCGAACCCGGCGACCCGGCCGTCGGGATCGGTAAGCAGAGAAGTGAATTCGTCGAACGACGCGACTTCGGTGGTGCACGAGCCGGACAACTGTTCGGTGATCGACGCGATCTCCGCTGCGGGCAACAATCCGCGGACGGGACCGACGATGCGTTCGCGGTAGGCGGCGGCGGCCTGCTCGGGGTCGATCTCGAGCGCGCAGAGCCCCGCCGCCGCGGGGACCTCGGTGATCGTGTTGCCGATGCTCAGACCGAAGACCTGCCCGACATTGGAGGCGGGGTCGGTCGAGACGAGCAGCACCTTCTTGCCTGCCCGGGCCAGGCGCACTGCCGACGCGCACGCGATGGAGGTCTTGCCGACCCCGCCTTTACCGGTGAAGAACACGAACCGGGGCGGGTCGGTCAGGAACGTCGGGTCGGCGACAGTCATGAAAGCGGGTACTCCTCGTAGAACGGGTCAACGGAAAGGTGCAGACCTATGGTCAGCAGCAGGTGGACTCGCCCGGTGTGCAGCAGGAGTCGTTGTCGTCGGCGAGCCCGAGCATGGTCACGCCGGACGGCGGCGCGGCGGGCACCTCGAGGCCGGCCCAGGTGGCGAGTTCGGTGCGAGTCGGGTAGCGGCCGGTAGCGACGGTGACGTCGTCGACGAGCACGAGCGGCAGCCCATCCGATCCGGCGAGTTCGAGGAATTTCTTGACCGTCTCGTTGTGGGCGAACGAGAGTGGGTCGTTGGCCAGGTTGTGGCGGGTGATGGTGGCGCCCTGCTCGGTCAGCGCGGCCATGTCGGCGGTGAAGGTGACCAGGTTCTGGTCGAGGTCCTCGCCGCACACGCCGGTGTTGCAGCACAGGGCCGGTTCGAAGACTGCGATGGTGCTCATAGGTATCAGGTATTCCTTCAGTGCTCGAGGGCGAACAGAGTTTCCGGGACGAACTCGGTTATCGGGCGTCGGCGTCGGACAGCAGCCGGGTAGCGAGCTCCTCGACGCGGACGGCGATGTCATCGCGCACCAGGCGCATCCGCTCGATGCCGTCGATGCCACGCTCGGACGGCTCATCGGTGTCCCAGTTCTCGACGACCACCCCGGTGGGCGCGTCGACGCGGGCTTCGCCGCCGAGGGTGACCACCAGGTCGACCTCGCCGAGCAGCTGCGGATCGATCGGCTTGGGATACTCACCGTCCACGGGTGCCCCGATCTCCTCGAGGACCTGCATCGACAGAGCATTGAGGGACGAGCCGGGTACGGTGCCGGCCGAATGAACGGCGACGCGGTCGCCGGCGGCCTGGCGCGTGAGGGCGGCAGCCATCTGGGACTTGCCGCCGTTCTTCACACACACGAACAGCACCGAAGCAGCGGGCACGAGGGTGATCCTTTCCGACGAACTCGGATTGACGCTTGAATAGATACGAGTCAATATAGACGCATGTCGAATCAGATGTCGAGCGGGGCCGAGCCGTGCTGCCCGCCCCTCTCGCGTGAGCCGCTCACCTCGGATTGGGCCACCGACCTGGCCCGCATGTTCAAGGCATTGGGAGATCCGGTCCGCCTGCGCATGCTCAGCATGATCGCCAGCCACCAGGGCGGCGAGAGCTGTGTGTGCGACATCAGCCCCGCCTTCGACCTGTCGCAGCCGACCATCTCGCATCACCTCAAGGTGCTGCGCGAAGCCGGTCTACTCGACTGCGAACGCCGCGGCACTTGGGTGTACTACCGGGTGCTCCCTACTGCCCTGGAACAACTGTCCGCGGTACTCGCCACCGAATCCGGGGTCCTGCCCGCATCGGCTTGCACCCCGACCGCCGCACTCGCGGAGACTCTCTCGTGACCACCACGACCGACAACCGGTCTGTCGCCGGCAAGATGTCGGTCCTCGACCGGTTCTTGGCCGTGTGGATCGGCATCGCCATGGTCGCCGGTCTGCTGCTCGGCCGCCTCATCCCCGGGCTCGGCGACGCACTGAGCATCATCGAGATCGACAACATCTCCCTGCCGATTGCGCTCGGTCTGTTGATCATGATGTACCCGGTGCTCGCGAAGGTGCGCTACGACCGCCTCGACACCGTCACCGGCGATCGCAAGCTGCTGATCTCGTCGCTGATCCTCAACTGGGTGCTCGGCCCGGCTCTGATGTTCACCCTCGCCTGGCTGCTCCTGCCCGACCTGCCCGAATACCGCACCGGCCTGATCATCGTCGGCCTCGCCCGCTGCATCGCGATGGTCATCATCTGGAACGACCTCGCGTGCGGCGACCGCGAAGCCGCCGCCGTGCTGGTCGCGATCAACTCCGTCTTCCAGGTCATCATGTTCGCCGTCCTCGGCTGGTTCTACCTGTCGATCCTGCCGGGCTGGCTCGGACTCGAACAGACCACCCTCGATGTCTCACCGTGGCAGATCGCGAAATCGGTGCTGATCTTCCTCGGCATCCCTCTGGTCGCCGGCTTCTTGACCCGCCACTTCGGCGAAAAAGCCAAAGGCCGCCAGTGGTATGAGGACACGTTCCTGCCGAAGATCGGACCGTGGGCGCTCTACGGGTTGCTGTTCACCATCGTGATCCTGTTCGCCCTGCAGGGTGAGCAGATCACCTCACAGCCGTGGGACGTCGTACGCATTGCGTTGCCGCTGCTCGCGTACTTCATCCTCATGTGGGGCGGCGGATTCCTGTTCGGTGCGGCGGTCGGGCTCGGTTACGAGCGCACCACCACACTGGCGTTCACCGCCGCCGGAAACAACTTCGAGCTCGCCATCGCCGTCGCGATCGGCACTTTCGGTGTCACCTCCGGTCAGGCGTTGGCCGGGGTGGTCGGTCCGCTGATCGAGGTACCTGTCCTCGTTGCCCTGATCTACGTCTCGCTCGCTCTGCGGAAGCGTTTCACCGGTTCGTCTGCCCCCGCTGTGTCGTAAGGATCGATCACGTCAGGAGATGTCGATGTCCGAGCACGCTGCTCAGCCGGAACTACTGATGCCTCAGGCGGTGCTGCACCGCAGCGCCGAGCATCTCGCCGAGAAGTACGCTGGGGTGTTCTCGGCGCAGACCGTCGAGCGGATGGTGTTCGAGTCGTATGCGGCGCTGCGGCGCACCGCCAAGATCCACACTCACCTGCCCTCGCTGGCCACCCGCTTCGCGGGCGAACGCCTCACTGCTTTGGCGCAGGCCGAAGGGGCCGTGCCGAAGGATGTGCCGGAGGTGCTGTTCGTGTGCGTGCGCAACAGCGGACGCTCGCAGATGGCCGCGGCACTGCTGGCTCATCACGGCGCGGGGCGGGTGCACGTGCGCTCCGCCGGATCGGCTCCTGCGGCGACGATTCATCCTGTCGTGGTCGAGGCGATGGCCGAGATCGGGCTCAATCTCGGCGGCGAATATCCCAAACCCCTGACCGACGATGTGGTGGCAGCCGCCGATGTGGTGATCACCATGGGGTGCGGCGACGCGTGCGCGGTGTATCCGGGTAAGCGCTACCTCGACTGGTCGTTGCTCGATCCGAACGACGAGTCGCTCGAGACGGTACGCGCCGTCCGCGACGATATCGACACTCGCGTGCGGGTGCTGCTCGCCGAACTCGACCCCGTCTCTGCCTGAGTTCCCTTCGAAAGGACGTCTGTTTTCATGACCACTGCTTCCTCGACCAACCGCACACCCTCGGTGTTGTTCGTGTGTGTGCACAACGCCGGCCGTTCCCAGATGGCCGCGGGATTCCTCACCGCGCTGGCCGGCGACCGGGTCGAGGTCCGTTCCGCGGGCTCCGCTCCGGCCGAGCAGGTCAACCCGGCCGCCGTCGAGGCGATGGCCGAGGTGGGTGTCGACATCTCCGCGCAGAACCCGAAGATCCTCACCGTCGATGCGGTGCAGGCCTCCGATGTGGTGATCACCATGGGGTGCGGCGACACGTGCCCGGTGTTTCCGGGCAAGTCGTATCGGGATTGGGTGCTCGAGGATCCGGCCGGGCAAGGGGTCGAGGCGGTGCGTCCGATCCGCGACGAGATCAAAGCCAAGGTCGAGGCGCTGATCGCCGAGCTCGTTCCCGACGGCGCCCACGCCTGACAGAGGTGGTCCGTCGGCGCCGACGACAACAAACATGGCGGAGGCGTTCAGTCCCCCAGTCGAGGGCCCGCACTCGGAGGTCGTGAGTCCACGGATTGAGATGTGCCGGATACGGCAACACCGAAGCAGGCTCCGAGGTCAGACTGCAATGACGGGCAGTTCGATCGTAAAGCGTGCCCCACGGCCCGGCCCGTCACTGTGTGCTCGGATGCGCCCGTGGTGGGCTTCGACGAGGGCACGGGTGATGGTCAGGCCGATACCGCTGCCGCCGTGTCGGCGATCACGGGCAGTATCGGCGCGGTAGAAGCGATCGAAGAGGTGGTCGAGGTGCTCAGGAGCAATGCCCTCACCGGTGTCGGCCACCGTGATCTCCACCCGATCGCGGTTCGCTCGTCTGCTGGTGACCGTGACCGTGCCGCCACAAGCGGTGTGGCGCAGGGCATTGTCGAGCAGGTTGCCCAGGACCTGCCCGAGCCGGTCGGGATCGACCGACACGACCATCGAGTCGGTGATCCGGCTGTGCAGTGCGACGCCTTTGCTCTCGTACCGTTCGCGCACCGCATCGACCGCGGCGGTGACCAGGGCGCCGGTGGTGGTGGGCACCGGCCGGATGCGGGTGAGGTGTTCTTCGGCGCGCGAGACCGCGGTGATGTCCTGGGCGAGACGACCCAGCCGGTGGGTGGCGGCGCGGAGGATCTGTCGGGTGTCGTCGTCGAGGGTGCGGACGCCGTCGTCGAGGGCTTCGAGGTAGGAGTCGAGGGTAGCGATCGGGGTGCGCATCTCGTGGCCGAGATCGGCGAGCATCCGGCGGCGGGTGGCCTCGGTGGCCTCGAGGCGGCGGGCGAGTTCGTTGACGGTCAGGGCAAGGTCGTCGAATTCGCGGCCGAGACCGGGGCTGGACACGCGAGTGTCGTACCGGCCGCCGGCGATCCGGGCGGTCGAGGTGGTCACCGCGGTCAACGAGCGTTGAACACGGCGGGTGATATACCAGCTCACCGCCAACGCCAGCAGCACCGCGACCGCGACCGCCAGACCCCACGCCAGGACGATCGCCCAGGCGAACGCCTCTTCAACATGGGCGGCCTGACTCGAGTTGTGGTCGATGCCGGCCTGACCGAGGTGATCATGGAAGATGCCGGGCGCGAGGGCGGAAGCGACGAGCCAGGCGCTGACGGCGCAGCCGACCACCACCACGGTCAAGGCGAGGAACAGCCGGGTGCCGAAACTCGACCCGGCCAGTGCCCGCCGTACCGACCCTCGTGGAGCGGGGCTCTGGGGATTCATGCTCCGGTGCCCATCCGGTAGCCCACACCGCGGACGGTGCGCACGTAGCGGCCGCGGACGACATCGTCGCCGAGTTTGCGGCGCAGATGACCGATGTGCACGTCGACCAGGTGGTCGTCGCCGGTCCAGCTCGGCCCCCACACCGCCTCGATCAACTGGGCACGGGTCAGCACAACACCGGGATCGCGGGCCAGGGCGGCCAGGACGTCGAATTCGGTGCGGGTCAAGGACACCGGCAGCCCGGCGACGGTGACTTCCCGTCCGTCCACATCGATGACCAGGTCCCCGACGCTGCGGATCAGGCCGGGGGCGGCCTCGGCCGGTGCGGCGATACCGGTGCGGGGACGGCGCAGCATGGCCTGGATGCGGGCCATCAATTCGCGGGGGCTGAACGGTTTGCTCATGTAGTCATCCGCGCCCACGGACAACCCGATGAGGGTATCGATTTCTTCGGTGCGGGCGGTGAGCATCACGACATAAGCGTCGGAGAAGGTCCGCAGTTGCCGGCACACCTCAACCCCGTCCAGATGAGGCAGCCCCAGATCGAGGACCACGACATCGGGGTCGACCTGCCGGGCGAGGGTGACGGCGTCGGCGCCGTCACCGGTAATCGCGGTCTCGAACCCGTCGCGTTCGAGATACGAGCCGATCAGGTTCGCCAACGGTGCCTCGTCCTCGACGACCATCGCCCGCAACCCGGTCGACGGGCGCGGCGGCGCCGCAGGATCGCTGGTCGCGGTGGGAGTGCGAGCGGAGGAGTCCATGGTGTCCATCTTCACCAGCGGGCACCACTGTCGACGATGCCGTGGGGCTTCTTGAGCAAATCTTCATACGACCTCCACAGGAATCCAGGGGTAGGCACACCAGGCTGAAGGCACGAACCGGAGAAAGGAGGCGACCATGATGGGCTGGGCAGGTGAGCTGACCTGGACCGGATGGATCGTCATGGCCGTGTGCATGTTCGCATTCTGGGCGGTGGTGATCTATCTGGTGGCCATGATGTTCCGCACCGACCGCGCAAACGGGCCTGGCCGCACCAGCCCGGAGTCCGATCCGCTGCGGCTGCTCGAGGCGCGGTTCGCCCGCGGTGACATCGACTCCGAGGAATTCGTGGCCCGTCGCCGGCTGCTGATGCACCCCGGCGACACCACGTCGGTCGAGCACCGGCGGGGGCAGGTTCATGACTGAACTCGGCCGTCGATCCTTCCTTCTCGGATCAATACTTGCCGGAGCCGGAGTCCTGATGGCCTGTTCCGGGTCGGGCTCACCGACCGGCGCCCCCGTGCAGCCCTCGTCGACTGCGGTGCGCCGTCTCGAGCAACAACGCCGTCGCCCGGGTCAGCAGATGGTCTCGGCGCGGTTGACGCCGCGTCCGGTCGAGGTGGACCTCGGCGGGCGCATCGTCTCGACCTGGGGATACGACGACACTCTTCCTGGTCCGCTGGTGCGTGCCCGCGCCGGGGATCTGCTGCGGGTGGACGTGGACAACCAGCTGCCGGCGCAGACGAGTGTGCATTGGCATGGGCTGGCGTTGAGCAACGACATGGACGGAGTGCCCGGGCTGACCCAGGACCCGATCGCCGCCGGGGCGCGGTTCGCCTACGAGTTCACCGTCCCGGATCCGGGCACGTACTTCTACCACTCGCATTCGGGATTGCAGCTCGATCGCGGCCTCTACGGCGCCCTGATCATCGACGATCCGAATGAGCCCGGCGACTATGACCACGAGTGGATCGTGGTGCTCGACGACTGGCTCGACGGCACCGGCCGCACCCCCGACGATGTGGCCCGCGACCTCGGCATCGGCGCCACCGGCGAGAGTGGCGACGCCTCGATGGGCGGGATGGACCACGGCGCCATGGGCGGTATGGGCGGGATGGATATGGGGGCGGAGACGATGCTCTCCCCGCTGCTCGGCGGCGCCGGGGACGTGAGCTATCCGCTTTTCCTGGTCGGCGGACGGGTCCCGGAGGATCCGATGGTCTTGACCGCGACACCCGGGCAGCGGGCACGGATCCGGTTCATCAACGCCGGCGCGGACACCGCGTTCCGCGTCGCGCTCGGTGGGCACCGGATGACCGTGACCCACACCGACGGCTTCCCCGTCGTGCCGCACGACACCGATGCGCTGCTGCTCGGCATGGGTGAGCGTGTCGATGTGCTCGTCACCCTCGGCGACGGCGTCTTCCCCCTGTTCGCGCAGGCCGAAGGCAAGACCGGGCACGGGCAGGCGCTGGTGCGCACCGCCACCGGCGCGCTGCCCGCACAGACCCGCCCGGGCGAGCTGGACCGGCAGGTGCTGCTCGGCACCGACCTCGCGCCCCGGGACTATGTGCGCCTGGCTGAGAAGGAACACGATGTGTATCACAGCGTGGACATGGGAGGGACCATGTCGCCGTACCGGTGGACCCTCAACGGCCGCGCCCACCCCGACATCCCGCCGCTGAACGTGGCCGAAGGGCAGCGGGTGCGCATGCGGATGCGGAACATGTCGGACATGTTCCACCCGATGCACCTGCACGGCCACACCTTCGCGCTCACCGACACCGGCCTGCGCAAGGACACCGTCACGATCGGGCCGATGCGCACCGTGGAGATCGAATTCGACACCGACAACCCGGGCCAGTGGGCGCTGCACTGCCACAACGCGTATCACCAGGAAGCCGGAATGATGACCACCGTGTCCTACCTGGCCTAGTCCGGGGTGCGCCGGCTGCGGGGATACCCCGTCGTTGGTTCACCTGGGCTCTGACCGTTCGAGGAAAGGATCCACTCATGAACAAGAAGACTCTCGCCGTCGGCGCCATGGCGCTCGCGGTGGTGTTCACCGCAGCCGCGTGCAGCGACTCCGACACCGGCACCACCGCCGCCACATCGAGCGCCACCACCTCGGCCACCACCTCCGCCGCCGACGACACGGCACCGCACAATCAATCCGATGTGATGTTCGCGCGCATGATGATCCCGCACCATGCCCAGGCGATCGAGATGAGCGACATGCTCCTCGCCAAAGAAGGTATCCCCGAGGAGGTGACCGCCCTGGCCGAACAGATCAAGGCCGCCCAAGGCCCGGAGATCGATGAGATGAACTCCTGGCTCGAACAGTGGGGCGAACCGCAGATGCCGGGTGGCATGCCCGGGCCGGGGCACAACATGCCCGGAATGACCTCCATGCCCATGACCTCTATGCCCGGTATGGGCCGCGGCATGCCCGATTCGGACGACATGCCCGGTATGGGTGGCATGGGCGGCATGGGCGGCATGATGAGCGCGCAGGATATGCAGGCTCTGTCCGACGCGCAGGGCACCGAGGCCACCCGTCTGTTCCTGACCCACATGATCACCCACCACGAAGGGGCGATCGACATGGCCGAAGCCGTGATCCGAGACGGGCAGTACCCCGACGCCGTCGAGATGGCCCGCACCATCGTCGAGACCCAGCAGCGGGAGATCGAGACCATGCGCCAGTTGCTGACCACCCTGTAACCGGTACCACCCGGTTTCCACTCGGCCCGCCACCCCAGGAGGCTTTGCGATGTCGCACCCGCAGCACGGACACCCCCACCCGGACCCGGCGCCCGCCGGACACGTTCACGGCGCCGAGGTCCAGAGCCCGCCCCCCGACGAGCATGATGCTCACGCCGGGCCGGGTGAGCACACCGGGCACGATGGTCACGATCGGCATGCCGGGCACGGGGCACACGGAGAAATGTTCCGCCGCCGGTTCTGGGTGTCGCTGGTGCTGTCGATACCGGTGGTGTTCTTCAGTCACATGGTCGCCGACCTGCTCGGCTACACCATGCCGAATTTCCCTGGGGCCATATGGATTCCCCCGGTGCTGGGCACGGTGATCTTCGTTTACGGCGGCATGCCGTTCCTCACCGGCGGCTGGGCCGAACTCCGCTCACGCCGGCCCGGGATGATGCTGCTGATCGCCATGGCGATCAGCGTCGCGTTCCTCGCCTCGTGGGTCACCACTTTGGGTCTCGGCGGGTTCAACCTGGACTTCTGGTGGGAACTGGCCCTGCTGATCGTGATCATGCTGCTCGGGCATTGGCTCGAGATGCGTGCCCTCGGCTCGGCCTCCGGCGCCCTCGACGCGCTCGCCGCGATGCTGCCGGACACCGCCGAGAAAATCACCGAGACCGGCACCACCGACGTGCCCTTGTCGGAACTGGCGCTCGGGGATCTGGTGCTCGTGCGCGCCGGAGCCCGGGTGCCCGCCGACGGCACCGTCACCGACGGCCGCGCCGAGGTCGACGAATCGATGATCACCGGCGAATCCAAGGCGGTCACCCGCGAAGTGGGTGACACGGTGGTCGCCGGCACCGTCGCGACCGACAGCGCCCTGCGGGTGCGCATCACCGCGGTCGGCGAGAACACCGCCCTGGCCGGCATCCAGCGGATGGTCGCCGACGCGCAGGCCTCCTCGTCCCGTGCCCAGGCGCTGGCGGACAAGGCCGCGGCGTTCCTGTTCTACTTCGCCACCATCGCCGGCGTCCTCACCTTCGCGGTCTGGACGCTGCTCGTCGGTAACGTCGACGAAGCGGTGGTGCGCACCGTCACCGTGCTCGTCATCGCCTGCCCCCACGCTCTCGGATTGGCGATCCCTTTGGTGATCGCGATTTCCACCGAACGCGCCGCCAAATCGGGGGTGCTGGTCAAGGACCGGCTCTCGCTCGAACGCATGCGCACCGTCGATGTGGTGCTGTTCGACAAGACCGGCACCTTGACCCAGGGTCGGCATCAGGTCACCGGTGTGGTCGCCACGGCCGGCACCTCCGAAGAAGACCTGTTGGCGCTCGCTGCGGCGGTCGAGGCCGACAGCGAGCACCCCGTTGCCCGAGCCATCGTCGCCGCTGCGGAAACTCGGGTCCCGGCCGCCGCGCAGGTCACCGCCACCGACTTTCGGTCCTTGCCCGGCCGCGGGGTCCGCGCGCTCGTCGACGACACCGAGGTGACGGTCGGCGGACCGGCCATGCTGGCCGACCGGCACCTGTCGGTGCCCGAGGACATCACCGCGGTCACTGCCGGATGGGTCCGGCGCGGGGCCTCGGTACTGCATCTGGCCCACGGGGACCGGGTGCTCGGTGCCGTCGCGCTCGAAGATGCCGTGCGCGAAGAATCCCGTCAGGCCATCGATGCGCTGCACGCCCGCAAGGTGAAGGTTGCGATGATCACCGGGGACGCGCGGCAGGTCGCCGACGCCGTGGCCGCCGACCTCGGGATCGACGAAGTGTTCGCCGAAGTCCTGCCCGAACACAAGGACGCCAAGGTCACCGAACTGCAGAACCGCGGTCACACGGTGGCGATGGTCGGCGACGGGGTCAACGACGCGCCGGCGTTGGCTCGCGCCGATGTCGGTGTGGCGATCGGTGCCGGCACCGACGTGGCCATCGAGTCCGCCGGGGTCGTGCTCGCAGCCAACGATCCGCGGGCGGTGCTGTCGATCATCGAACTGTCGCATGCCAGCTACCGGAAGATGTGGCAGAACCTGGTGTGGGCCACCGGCTACAACATCATCGCCGTGCCCCTGGCGGCCGGCGTGCTCGCCTTCGCCGGGGTCGCGATCTCGCCCGCGGTCGCCGCGATCCTCATGTCCGTCTCGACCATCGTCGTGGCGCTCAACGCCCAGCTGTTGCGTCGCCTCGACCTCGACCCCACCCACCTGGCTCGCACCTGAGCCGGCACCCGATCGATCCGAAACGAGTTTCTGCTTCTCATGTGGAGTTTTCCCCTGCGCCGGTGGGCGCGTGTCCTGGTGCCTGTTGCTGCTGTGATTGTGCTTGCCGGTTGTGCGAGCGGCGAGCAACCCGCAGTATCAGCGGGTTCGACTTCGTCCGCCGTGGCATCGGAGGTGCCCGGCACAGCATTGGAACCGGCACTCGACCATCTGCACGGTCTGCACCTCGATGCGAACGGGGTGGTGCTGGCCGGCACCCACACCGGCCTCGTCGAGATCGCCGACAGCGGGCGCACCACCCGCGTCGGCGTCTCCGACGACGACTTCATGGGACTGACCGGGGCGCCGGGCACCGACCGTCTGTTCGCCTCCGGGCATCCGGGGGCGTCGAGTTCGGCGCCGAATCCGTTGGGGCTGATCGACAGCACTGATGGCGGCCACACCTGGATACCCAAATCCTTGAGCGGCGAGGTGGATTTTCACGCCTTGGCCACCGACGGTGAGTTGCTGGTCGGCTTCGACGGCGTGACCGGATTGCTGATCTCCACCGACGGTGGCAGCAGCTGGACCGCGGGCGCTCCGGTGGCTGCGGCCGCGCTCGCCGTCACCGAGGCCGGGGTGTGGGCGACGACTACCGCCGGGTTGCAGCACAGTATCGACGGCGGGCTCACCTTCGCCGTGGTGCCGGACGCCCCACCGCTGGCGTTGCTGTCCGCGGCGCCGGATGGCTCGTTGTGGGGCATCGACACCGCTGGCACCGCGTGGCGTAGCCGCACCGGCCAGAGCTGGGAGCCACGCGCGGTGGTCGGGCCGGTCGAGGCAGTGCTCGCCGTCGACTTCGACACCGCCTACGCCGCGACCGCCCAGATGCTCTATCCGCTGAACTGACCCCGGAGGAGCATGCTCACTCCGCGACGGTGAACCCTCGAGTCGACTCGAAGGTCAAGCCGATGCCGGATCCCTACCGGTGTTCGGCCTGCCGCAACGCGAGGATCAGATCGGCGGTGCTCGGGACATCCTCGAGCCCGTCGGCGGTGCGGTAGACGCGGCAGGTCAACCCGACGCCCTCGGTGGGAGCGAACGGGTCGATCCCGTCGATGCGGATCGTCGGGGATCCGGGGAAGGCGACGCGCTCGGCGGCCTCCGGGGTCTCGATACGGCGCAGCCGGATCGGGGTACCGGCGTTGCCGGTCGCGGCCAGGGCCTCGGCGAGGCGGTCTCGGGCCTCCTCCCAGTTCGGGCAGCCGTCGAAGTACAGCAGTTCGATGTCCATCTCCACCCGAGTCGCTCTCATTGATTTTCGGTGGCGGGAACGGTCTCGGAGCGGCGTTCGAGCAGCACCGTGTCGCGCCAGATGCCGTCGAGCCGGCCGATGCGTTCGCGCACCCCCACGGTGCGGAAACCCGCCGAATGGTGCAGCGCCAGGCTGGCCCGGTTCTCCGGGAAAATCGAGGTCTGCAGCGTCCACAATCCGGCCTGATCGGCGGCGATGACCTGGGCGCGCAGCAGGGCCTTGCCGACGCCGCGCCCGCGCATCCCGTCGCCGACATACACCGAATTCTCGGCCACCCCGCGATAGCACTCGCGGTGCGACACCGGGCTCAACGCCGCCCAGCCGACGACCTGACCGTCGATCTCGGCGACCCAGCGATGCTCGGGCAACCACTGGCTCTCGAGATGGTCGCGGCTGGGGACCTCGGTGGTGAACGTCGCGGCACCGGTGGCGATGCCCTCGGCGTAGATGCGGCGCACCGCCTCCCAGTCACCGCCTGCAAGTGGGCGCACGGCCACGTCGGCCGGGACGTCCTCGGGGCAGCACGGGCGGGCGGTGAGCACCCCCATGACCGCATCGGCGGCACTGGGCAGATCGCTGCAGCAACTCGGGTTGACCCGCACCACGGTGCTGGTGCCGTGTTTGCCGGTGGTGACGAAGCCGACGTCGGCGAGTTTGCGGACGTGATGGGAGATGGTGGGCTGGCCGATCCCGAGCTTGTCGGCGAGCTCGCCGACGGTGATGCCGGACGGATGGGCGGCGACGTGGTGCAGCAGCCGCACCCGGGTGGGTTCGGCCAGGCAGGCGAACCATCCGGCGTAGGTGGCCGCGTCCTGCGGGCTCAGGGCGTCGAGGTCCACCTCCGCGCCGGGGGGCGCCGTGAGCGGTAGGCCGAGTGCTGTCATACCCTCACTATATCGATCGACATCGATGGTTGCATACATCGACGACCATCGATACTCTGACAGCAGCTTAGATCGATACCCATCGATGAAAGGACCTGTCATGAGCGAGTTGCCCGTCAGCGAGTTGCCCGTCGTCGTCGTCGGAGCCGGACCGATCGGCCTGGCCGCCGCCGCCCACCTGCGCGAACGCGGCCTCGAACCGCTGGTGCTCGAACGCGGCGACGCCGCCGGAGCCGCCATCACGCAATGGCACAGCGTCCGCACCTTCTCCCGCTGGGCCGAACTGATCGACCCCGCCGCCCGCCGCCTCCTCGACACCACCGGCTGGACCGCCCCCGACGACGACGCCTACCCCACCGGCCAAGACTGGACCGGGCAGTACCTGAGCCCGCTGGCGGATGCTCTCGGTGACGCAGTCCGCCTCGATCACGAGGTCGTCGGCATCGCCCGCCGCGGCCGCGACCGCATCGTCGACGCCGGCCGCGACACCGAACCCCTGTCGGTGCACATCCGCCACCGCGACGGCACCGAAACCCGCCTGCTCGCCCGCGCCGTCCTCGATGCCTCCGGCACCTGGAGTACCCCCAACCCGCTCGGCGGCGAAGGACTGCCCGCCCTCGGGGAACGCGCCGCAGCCGAGACGATCACCTACCGCGTCCCCGACCTGGGTGACGATGCGGTGCGCACCCGCTACGCCGGCCGCCACACCGTCATCGCCGGTAGCGGCCACTCGGCACTCAACGCCATCGTGGCGCTGGCCGAGCTCGCCCGCACCGCCCCCGGCACCCGCCTGACCTGGGCGGTCCGCCGCGGCGAGATCGGCGCCGCGTTCGGCGGCGGCCAGGACGACCAACTGCCCGCCCGCGGCGCCCTGGGACTGCGCGCCAAAAAGGCCGTCGACGACGGGCTGCTCACCGTGGTCACCGGATTCCGCACCGCCGCCGTCGAACCCACCACCGACGGTCAGATCGCCCTGGTGTCCGATACCGGCGCCCGCATCGAGGCAGTCGACGAGATCATCGCCTCCACCGGCTTCCGGCCGGACCTGTCGTGGCTCTCGGAAATCCGTCTCGACCTCGACCCGGTGCTGCAGGCCCCGACCGCGCTCGCCCCGTTGATCGACCCGAACGTGCACTCGTGCGGGACCGTCTACCCGCACGGGGCCGCCGAGCTCACCCACCCCGAACCGGGCTTCTATGTGGCCGGGATGAAGAGCTACGGCCGGGCCCCGACGTTCCTGGCGATGACCGGCTACGAGCAGGTCCGCAGCATCGCCGCCGCCCTGGCCGGTGACCACGATGCCGCCACCCGCGTCGAGCTGACCCTGCCCGAGACCGGGGTGTGCGGCGGCGCCGGAGTGTTCGACGACCCCGCCGCCGACACCGCCACCGAGGCCGCGGCGGGTGGGTGCTGCGGCCCCGCAGAGCCGCAGTTGGTCACCCTGAACGCCCGCACCGGCGGATAACACCGGTGACCGACACCTCGACCCGCCCGCAGCCCGGCGCCCTCACCGGGGCCGGGCTGCGGCGGGTGCTGGCGGTGCTGTGCCTGACCGAGATCACCAGCTGGGGCATCCTGTACTACGCGTTCCCGGTCCTGTCGGTCTCGATCTCCGCCGAGACCGGCTGGTCGCCCACGTCGATCACCGCGGCGTTCTCGCTCGGGCAGCTCGCCACCGCGCTCGCGGGTATCCCGGTCGGGCGCATCCTCGACCGGGTCGGACCGCGCACGATCATGACCGCCGGCTCGGTCCTCGCCGTCCCCGCGCTGGTCCTGATCGCGCTCGCCCCCACGCTGCCGGTGTTCTACGCCGGATGGCTGCTGGCCGGCACCGCGATGGGCGCGGTGCTCTACCCACCGGCGTTCGCAGCGCTGACCCGCTGGTACGGCGAACGCTCCGTCCACGCCCTGATGATCCTGACCCTCGCCGCGGGGTTGGCCAGCACCATCTTCGCCCCGTTGACCTCGGTCGTGGATCAGCAGTCGGACTGGCGCACCACCTACCTGATTCTCGCGGCGATCCTCGCCGCGATCACCATCCCCGGGCACTGGTGGGGACTGCGCGGATCCTGGCCCGCCGCGACGCCGCCGGCGAACGGCGCAGCCCTGGGGCACCGGGAGATCGCCCGCAGCCCCGCGTTCCTCGCACTGGTGGCCGCGTTGGCTCTGGGCGCGTTCACTGCCTTCGCCGGGGTCTTCAACCTGGTGCCGTTGCTGCTCGAACAGGGCTTCTCCCCGTCGGTGGCGGCGTGGACGCTCGGGCTCGGCGGCGCCGGACAGGTCCTCGGCCGTCTCGGCTACCTGACCCTGGTCGCCCGCACCAGCGTCCGCAGCCGCATCGTGGTGATCCTCGCCGGGACCGCGGCAACCACCGCACTGCTCGGGGCGGTGACCACAGCCGCGGCGTTGATCGGCGCGGCGATCGGCGCGGGACTGGTGCGCGGATTGTTCACCTTGATCCAGGCCACCGCCATCACCGACCGGTGGGGCTCGACCCACTACGGCCGGCTCGGGGGGCTGATGTCCGCCCCGATCGTGGTGGTGATGGCGTTGGCGCCGTGGGCGGGAACCGCCCTGGCGTCGGCGACCGGCAGCTACGCCACCGCTTACCTCGTCCTCGCAGTCGTCGCCGTGATCGCCGCGCTCCTCGCGGTCGCGTCCGTGCCGCGCCTGACCGCCCCTCCGTCCACTGAAGGAACCTCATGACCGACTACGACGCCCTCGTCATCGGTGGTGGCCAGTCCGGCCTCGCCGCCGCCCACGCCCTATCCACCCGAGGCCTGCGCACCGGACTGCTCGAAGCCGGCGACGAGCCCGTCGGGGCCTGGCCGCACTACTACGACAGCCTCACCCTGTTTTCCCCGGCGAAATACAGCGCACTACCGGGCCTGGCGTTTCCAGGCGACCCGCAGCGCTATCCGCGGCGCGACGAGGTGGTCGACTATCTGCGTCGCTACGCCGCCGGACTCGACGTCGACATCGTGACCGGCTCCCGCGTCGAGACCGTCACCTACGACACGGGCGTCTACACCGCCCAGACCGCCGCCGGGAGCAGTGTCACCGCGCCGGTCCTGATCGCGGCCACCGGCTACTTCGGGTCCCCGAATATCCCGCCGCTGCCGGGCCTGGAGACGTTCGGCGGCACGGTGCTGCACACCAGCGACTACCGCGAGCCTGCTGCGCTGGCCGGTCAGAACATCATCGTGGTCGGTGCCGGTAACTCCGCTGTGCAGATCGCCACCGAACTCACCGAGGTCGCCTCCGTCACCCTCGCCAGCCGCCGACCTCCGAAGTTCATGCCGCAGCGACCTTTCGGACGTGATGTGCATTATTGGTTGACGGTCACCGGGTTCGATCGCGCTCCTCTCGGGCCACTGCTGCGCACCCCGCCGACCCAGCAGGTTCTCGACACCGGCCGTTACCGCCGCGCCCTGGCGAGCGGCAACCCGCAGCCGCGACCGTTGTTCACCGGTCTCGACGGCGACCGTGTCACCTGGCCCGACGGCACCACCACCACCGCTGACACGGTGCTGTTGGCCACCGGTTACCGCCCGCACCTGCCGTATCTGACCGGCCTCGACGGCACTGACCGGCCTCTCCACCGGCAGGGCATCTCGACCACCCACGCCGGTCTCGGGTATGTCGGCCTCGAATGGCAACGCAGCCTGTCGTCGGCGTCGCTGCGGGGTGTCGGCCGCGACGCCGATCGGGTCGCCGGCCGTGTGGTCGCTGCCGCCCGATCCCGCCGCACACTGCCCACCGGTCCCTGACCGGCGCTGCCCCTCGGGGACCGGTCCGACCGGCCGGTGCCCGAGGGGCAGCGAGAGGCTCTGATCCCTGCCTGCTGTGCGAGGGTGGCATCATGAAAGGCACACTGCCCGTCCCTCTGGGGGCGGGTTTACCTCTTCTCTCGCGTTTCGTGGCCGGTGCGGTGCGGGGGGCGGCGTGTCTCCCACATGGTGGTATCGCCCCGGTTATCGTTCAGGCGAACCTGCATCGTCGGACGAGGCCCGTCCGACACGACCGCGGGAGCGGCGCTGATGGACATGGACGAACAATTGCACCAGCTGGCGTGGCAACTCCAGCGCAACGGACATGACTGGAGTGAGGTCGCCGCCGAACTCGGCTGCGACGAAATCGTCGCCCGAGCGATGGCCGACCGGTATCTCGCCGACACCGAGTCTCGAGCACAGAAGGACCAGTTCTCGCTGTTCGATCTCTGAGTTTGTTCAAGCACTTCTCGAGATGCTGCCGCTACGCCAACCGTCCGGCGCTCGCGGCGCCGCGACCCGCCCATCCGCTCGTGTGCGCCTCGGCTCGACTGCAGACCGGCTTCGGCGAGAAGACCGGGTCGTGGCATCGTTTAGCTTCCTGATCATCGAACACCGAGGGAGCTGGACGAGCTGATGCACGCGTTCGCCGACGAGTCGCGCCGCGGCGACTATCTGGTCTGTGCGGTCACCATCGCGCCGTCGGACCTGGACTCGGCCCGCAAGACGCTCAAGTCGCTGCGCGCTCCGCGATCGGCGCGGATCCACATGTCCCATGACAGTCGTCGCGCGTCCCAGATCATTCGTGGAGTGGTGGCGCTGGACCTGCAGGCACATCTGTATGTTGTCGACCTCGGCGGCCGGTCCGAACGCCACGCCCGCGACCGGGCCTTGGCGGCGATGGCCACCGACCTCGACACCCTCCACGTCCGCCAGCTCTGGCTCGAATCCTGCGATCAGGACCGTCGCGATCGCGAAGTGATCCGAACAGCGTTGGCCACCTCACCGGGATCCGGCTTCGCGTATCGGCATACCTCCCCTACCAGCGAACCGATGCTGTGGGTGCCCGACGTGCTCGCCTGGGCATGGGGCAAAGGTGGACACCACCGTAAAGCTGTCGCCGACACACTCGAGGTCCACACCGTGTCGTGATCCGGGTGTTGTGATCCGGCTTCTGAATGCGCAAAACCCGGGCGACTCACCGTCCAGTGAGCTCCCGGGTCCACTTCCCACGAACGCTGTGCCGTGGGCACTCTCTAGTATCCACTGAGATAGTAGATAGATCAACCGCCGCCCTCGACGAGCGGAAAGGTATGAAAGCGCCCTGCCGCGGGGGGGTCGGCAGGGCACCTCGACTGGGGAATTCGGGCCCCCACTACAGCGAGATTGCTGCGGCAAGAACCACGCTCTCAGCCGGGTTGTCGGCCTGACAATATCCGATCGTTACCTATCGAGAGCCGGCGCGCTCTGAATTGCTGGTTCGCCGACGGCGGAGCGGAACGCACGCGAAGGAGTGCACTCTGCGACGTGCTATTCCGGAATCAGGTCTTCTTCCCGCATCGGAAACCGATACCCGGCCGGGATTCCATCGACCGACTCGAGGACACACCGGCCCTCATCGTCCACGTCGACAATCGAGAACACCGACGCACCGGCCGGACGGATGCGAACACGATCCCCACGCCTCACTGCAACCTCACGCACTCTCGGTAAGGGATGTTTCCCCACGTTGGGCGACCGAAGTTGAATCCCTGAGCATGAGTGGACTCTCCCTTCGTTTCGGCGGGCCACCCACCCAGGAAATCGCGGCAGCTGCGACGCTTCCCGAGCACCCGTGTCCGGGGCTCCGCCGCAGCTACCGCAGGATCACGATATCGAATGTGTGTGCGAAAATGAAACGATGGCGCTCCACCGGGAACCGGCCCCTGATGCCTGCCCGAACGGGCATAGACTCGGACCAAACTTGATCTTGGTCGGATGGGCCCCCTGTACGTGCGCGACCTCGACGACCTCGGCGGGAAGTCACGGACACCGGACCTTCCAGTGCAGACGGTGCTCGGCCACCATCTACCGGCCACCACATGTCGGCCCGGCATGGCAGGGAGTCCAGTGGCCACGAGATGACGACCACGGCCAGGTCGAGGCCTAGAAACCGATCCTTGTGGCGGACGCTCCCAGCTCGCCGGCGGCCGTCGCCCACTCCGTGCGGCTCGGTCCTGTGGTTACTGTCGGCGCGTGAACCTCGAAGACAGCATCGTCGCAGCCGCAGCGGAAGCCATGAGCGACGACGATCTTGTTGCAGCCATCGCGGTCCTGCACGCTCACGAACGAGAACTGCTCATCGCCGACGACGTCGAGGGCGCATTCCGCGTCATGCGAGACAAGTTTGTTCTGCTGGCCATTCACAACGAGCGCCAACAGTGACCCGATGAACACCAAAAGTTCTGGATTCCTTATTTTTCCGTTCAGTTCGGTATCCGATCACGTTGGACTCATCCGTCCTGTGCACCTCAGGAAGTGAACGAGGCCGTGCCGACCGGATAGATCCGCACCGCGGGCACAGGCCGCGGTGTAGCCCACGAACCGCACCGCCCTGCTCGGTCTCGAACGGTCCTCTCCCAGCCCTACCAGCTTGTCGATCGCATACTGTTCGGCGGCGCGACGGGTGGGCTGTACACATTCACCGAAGAACCCCCGTAGGGATGTGTTGGAAGCCGGCCTCATGCGGGATCTGCGCGTCGAGCGTCATAGACGATCAGGTGTCCTTGATCTGGTCGGTCGACCACTGCTCCGACTGGGTGCGCCAACTGTGGGGAGGCTACGACTCGGCGGCCGCCACGCGGGCGCGGTAGCTGCGTCCGGCTGCTCGGATACGTGCAGCGAGATCTTCAGACGGGGCACTCATGGTTCCGACCAGGTCCGTGAGTTCAGGGTTGGTCGGATGCAGCGTCCGCTGTGCAGCGAGTCGCTCGATGCTCTCTTCGAGGCCGGGTCTGTCGACGGGGTACCCCTTCTCCGTCGCCCAGGTCAGGACAGTCACGGTCACCGGCGTGGTGACGCCGAGTTCTACGGCTGCGATGCGTGCCTGTTCAGTCCAGGCAGCGATGTACGCGGCGCGATCTTCTTCTTCCAGATCGTCGATGGCTACGACTTCGTCGTCGAGCGCCTCGTCCTCGCTGCTGCCTTCCGCATGGCCGGCACGGTCCCGGTCGATTTCGTCGCGGTCCTCGGTGTACACGTCGTCGAGGCCGGAGGCGAGCCAGTAGTCGTCGATATTGAGCAACAGTTCGATAGGATCGGTGCGCCGGAACGGGAGTTCGTCCTCCGGTGCGGTTCCTTCGACGAGCCGGGCGACGAGGTCCGCTTCCCAGGATGTGGGCCGGCCAAGAAGCAGCTGCTCGAGTGAGCCGACGTTGGCGGCGACGGTGGTGACGATGTCGGCCATCGCATCGGCGAAGTCCACTTGGGAACCGCCGGGGTGGGTACTGCGTGCGATCGCAGTCAGGGCGGTGATCGCCGCGGACCTGGTCTGTGGGTCGATACCGTTGGTGGACGGGCGGGGCACCGGCTGCGTGCTGGTGGGGGTCGTGTTCATCCGGGATTCCTTCTTTTTGCCGGTGGTGACGGCGCGCAGCGCTTCCGTTAGCGAGGCTCCGGGATGCTGCTGTTGGTATGCGCGGGCGGCTTTCTTCCGGGCGGAGTTTTTGGTCATGCGCGTGTGCTCCGTTCACGTAGCAGGGCGACGTCCCACATCCATCGCCGCTGGTCGTGACGGGTGAGTTGGTGTTGCAGATCCGGGGGACCTTGTCCTCGATCGCCACCGCCGTGATGATGTGGGCACCTGTCGGGTGGCGTCGGAGTCAAGCCGTGCAACGCGGCTCTGATTCGTAGCTAACCACAGCGGCCCGACATGTTCTGGGCGATCGCGGTGTCACGGTGGGGGCGATGCAACCATGTTCGTGGTGTGGAGGTCCGTGCTGCGGAGCCGCTGCTTCTGGGTTGTGTCCTCCCAGCAACTCCGGTGTGAGCTGGTGCGTCGTCTGGCAATAGGCTGGGGGTTCGAACTGGGCGGTTGCTGCGCCCCGGTCCGAACCTTTCTCAGATGGTGAACAGGCCGACCAGTTGCCAGATGGTTCGGGCGGTCTCGCGGGGACATTCGAGGCTGATCGGCCAGTCCCCTTCTGCGGTCAGGGCGGGGCCGGTGAGCACCTGGACGTACATCCCGTCGATGCCGCCCGGGCGACGAAGGTCAGGCGCTCGACTCCGGCGTCCCACACCAAGGTTCCGCCCTCTTCGAGGGTGACGGACTCGGCGACCCAGCCTCGTTGAGGTTCCTGGTAATGAGGCCTTCCACGTCGGCTGGCCAGCAGGAGTTCGATCGTCCTGGGTGGGATTCAGATGTCGGGACTTGCACTGGTCACAGAGGCGCGGATACTTTCGGCTTCGGCGCGGATGTCAGCAGCCGTCCGCAGAGGTCCGCTCCTGGGCGGTCCGCTGCGGTAGCAATGGAACACGGTGGTGATTCCGTATTGCTCGTAAGCGTGTTTGAGTTCTTTGGCTGCGGCGAGGAGGTCTTTCTTGGCCTCGTCGTCGAGAGCCTGCCAGGCGGCGGTGACTTCCTCGGAATAGCGGGCGTCAGCCTCGGACCAGGCCGCCCCGGCGGCTGCGGGATCCGACTTGTTCCGGTTGAGGCGGCGGCGCGGTCGGAAGCGTTCGAGCATCGTCGATCCTTTCGGTCGGGTCAGAGTTCGTGGCCGAAGTGTCGTTCTTGGGCCGGACCGTGGTGGTCGTGGGTTGACGGCGGTCGCCCGTCTGGTTGGGCGGGTCGGTGCAGTTGCGTCGGTGCGGCCGAGGGTGATTGGGACTCGACCGAGGCCGCGCGTTCGTTCCGAATGCCGGTGTCGCGGTGCAGTGTTTCCTGGTGTTGTTCGAGTTCGTCCTGACCTGACCAGTTGTTGTGGGTGGTGATCTGGTCGTGCTCGGGTTCGGGGCTGAAGTCTGCAGGGGTCCATCGCTCCGGCCCGTCTGGAGCAAGGTTGGGGGCGGTGACCGGCGCGAGTAGGTCGTCCTGGTCGAGAGTGCCCTCCTGGAGTTTGGGGCTGCGGTATTCGGCCAACTCCTCCCAGTGCCGCTCATACCGGAGGTTCGGGTCGAGATCTCCGGGGCCGGGGACGACGGTCGGGAGTTCGGTGGTGACGGCGCGCTCGAGTTCGGCGGCGAACGCTTCGCGGCCGACGGTCCGCATGGCGTCTTCGAGTGCGAGGTCCGGGTCGGCGTCATCGGGTGGGTTGTCGTGGAAGTTCGCGGCGTGGGTGGCGGCGCGGAGTGCTTCGGGGTCGATCACGCGCCAGTCGATCGTGCGGTCGGGGATGCGGTGGGCGAGCTGGTCTGCGACGAGTAGTACGGCGACGGATTGGATGCCTTCGGTTTCTTCCTGGATGGCGGCGATGTGGCGGCCGAGCTGGCGCGGGTCGGCGATCGTCTGTGCGTCGGCCGCCGGGATCTTCGGTTCGGTGTAGGCGGCGGTGTCGCTGATGATCGGCATGAAGTCGGTGTGCAGTTCACGGTGCACGACGCTGGCGTGCAGTTCGCTTCCGTCGCCGAGGATCTCGCGGTGGGCGAGGTAGTCGGCGGTTCGCAGCGCCAGCTCCCAGGTGACGAGCTCGTGCAGGCGGGCGGGGTCGCGTTCGTCGAATGCGTTGACCACGGCTCCGGTGTCGTAACGCATGGTGGTCTTGCCTGCGAGTGGGTCGAACAGGTCCTTGTAGCGGTCGTTCGGCTCGGGTAGGCCGGCGGCGGCGCGTTCTGCGGCGAAGGTGGAGGTGCCCTCGAGGATGCGGTGCACGGCGGCGTCGTGGGCGTCGCCGTAGTTGGTTCGTTCTGCGAGGGTCAATCCGAGGCGCACCAGGGCGTGCGCGTTGTCGAGCTGGACTCCGCGTAGTGGTCGTTCTCTCATCCGGGGTACCTCTCTGAAAGTCTCTGGTGCGGTGTAGGGGCCACTGCGGTCGCGGTCGTAGTCCCGCATGATCGCCAGATGGCTGGTCAGGGACAGAACAGGGCGGCCGGGCTTGAGTGGGGTCGGTGTGTACCCGTCCGCAGGCACGACGGCCGGGGCAAGTACATCGGCGAGCAGTCGGGGGTCTCCGCTTTCGGCGGTGACGTAACGGGATGCGGCCAGGGCGGCCAAGTCGATACGCGCAGTGTCGATTTCCCATCCGGCGTTTTCTGCGATACGCCGGAACAGCTCGTACTGCGATCGTGAATTTCCGTCGGCGAAGGGGTGGATCTCTGTCATCCGCGCCCAGTAGTCGGCCAGTCGGGTGACGAACGGGCCGTGGTCGAGTCCGGCAAGGTTGTTCTCGGCGGCGAGGTCGGCGAATAGGTCGTTGACGTCGGCGGCGGTGTCTTCGGGGCTTGAGTGGGTGATCGGCAGGTTTCCCTGGCTGGTGGGCACGGTCTTGTATTGACCAGCCCACGAGTACAGTCCGTCGAATCCTCGACGGTGTATCTCCCGCAGGAAGTCTCCGGTGAACTCTTCCGGGGACGGGACGGTGGCGAACTGCCATATCGCCTGGGTGAACAGTTGCTTCTCGACTTCGGCGAGTTCTTGCGCGTCGGTGATGCCGAGCAGGTTGACTCGCGTGTCCGTTCCGTGGATGTAGCCCTCGACCGAGGGTGATGCTGTGGTCACTCCTCGCCTCGGTCTGTGCGGCGGTAGGCGTTGAGGATGTCCTCGCGGGTCTGGCCGGCCTCGAGTCGGTCGATGATCGTGCGGGGATCTTCGCCTCCGAAGTCCCCTGCCATTGCGCAGGCGGCGCGGACATGTTGTGCGACGATCTCTCGCGCTGCGTCCTCACCGAATGGCTCGAGCCGTTCTCGGAGTGAAGGTCGAGGGTGGGTGTCGTCGGTGCTGCCGGTCATGGTGGCCTCCTGTGGTGGTCGGACGGTCGGGTCGTGAGGCAGGCTCGGCTCCGGAGTCCCCTCCCCCTCCCCTATGTCTACTCGGCGGTTCCGACGGTCGGTGCGGCGCCGATGCGGGCTCGAACGCGGTCGAGTCGGCGGGTTGCGGCGCGTTGCGCGTAGCCGATGGTGAGCAGGTGCTCGAACAACTCGTGCTCGGGCAGGGTTTCGGCGGCGGAGGTGATGATGGCTCCGGCGGTGCGGAAGCTGCGGCGGTAGGCGGCGCTGACGATGGCGTGGGCGTAGTAGAGGGCTGCGGTGGGGTCGGCTCCTGCTGTGGTGGCGGTGGTCAGTGCGTAGGCGAGGCGACGTCCATGGTGTCCGGCGAGTTTTCCGTGGCGCTCGAGGTGGGTCAGGACCATGGCGGGGTTGTGAGGCTGGTCTGCCGTGACGAGAGCTGCGATCGCGTCGAACAGGTCGGCGTGGAGCGACTGGTGGAAGTCGGTGGTTTCGAGCAGGTCCACGACGTCGGCGGCGGTGTTGTGGCCGGCGAACAGCACCGCGCACAGCAGCAGGGTTTCGGTGTCGCCGTTCTCGGGGGCGAATTCGTCGGCGCTGCTGTAAGTGCTGGGTTCGTCGAGATGGGTGGCGGTCATGCGCTGATCCGCTTGTCGAGTGCGTCGGCGGCGTCGAGGACGGGTGTGGGGTCGGGGTGACCGGTGGGCGCAGCGGCGAGGGTGGCGTGGGCTGCGGGGCGGCCGTCGATGGTGATGGTGACTTCGCTACCGGCGGGCGCAGCGTAGGCGAGCGCGAGCGTGCGCGCTGCTTCTGCGGCGGCGGAGGCAGCGGCGGCATGTGAGAACGCGCAGCCGGAGTCGGAATGTGTGAAGGCGGGCGCGGTCAGTGCGGCGGTCCAGACGATCATGTCGGTTCTCCTTCTGCGGGATGGGTTTTGGCCAGGTCTCGATCCATTGTCGTCTAATTATCATCTTTTGTGAAGTCTTTCAGGTGCGTATTTATCATCTTTTCAGGTGTTTTTTTGATCTGTTTTTGATGCTTGTAGGATTCGTGCGGTGGTGCGGGAGGGGCCGCTGGCCTGGGCTCGATGCCCCGGTCGGCGGCTACTGCCCGGGCCGGGGGTCCCGGCGGGCGGCACGGAGCGGCCCGCCGGGACGGTGGTCTACTGCTCGTCGGCCAACGGCTTGAGTCCAGCGGCGCGGCGTTCGATGTCGGAGAGTGTGTAGCCCTGGTCTGCGACGGCGCGCAGGTAGAACTGCGCGAAGTCGGTGGGCGTGCGCCAGTGGTCGGCGTTGACCTGGGATTCGAGGGCGATCAGGAGTCGGGCGCGGAGCAGGACCAGGGCGCGGGCGTCGGGCGCGGTGGCGAGTTTGGCGAGGGCGTCCGCAGCGGGAATCATCTGTTCGGTCAGTGCGCGGGCGTGATATGCGGAGGGGATCTGCGGCCATTTCACCAGTGCCGTGGCCACGAACGCGGCGGTGCCCTTGGGGGCGGTCTTACGGGTGCTCTGCTGGGCGAGCCAGGTCCGGCGGACTTCGGTCGCAGCGCGCCATGCTCGGTTGTTCTCGATCACCTCGCGGCGCTGGGTGGCGCGGGTCTCGGCGTCGACTTCACCGGCGGCGGGGATAGCGGTGCGGTTACCCCAGTAGGTGTGCCACGGGGAGTCTGCGCAGCGGATGACATGCCAGTAGTGGATGGTTTCCTCGGTCTCGATGACCTGTTCGCGGGGGATCATCCATTCTTCGCGTTGATCCTCGGCGGGGAGCTCGTCCACGAGATCGTCCTCGTCGACTTCCTCGCCGGTCTCCCGGTGGTAGCAGGCGCTCCGACTGTCGACGTAGAGGCCGAGGTGTCCTGCGGCGGCGACTTCTTCGATTGTGGGGGTGTTGCCGTCGACGTCGGTGACGCGCTCGATCGTGGCGCTGTTGGCCTCGTCGATCCATTCGTGCATCGATCCCATTGCGACGGCGTCGATGCCGGTCTCGGCGAGGGCTGTGGCGGCGCGGGCGAGGGCTTCGGTGCGTTCGGTCCGGCGCAGGCGTTCGGCAGCGAGTGCGTGGTCGAGTCGCCTGCTTCGGATGGCCCATTCGATGCGGCCGACAGCGGCGGGGTCGTCGCTGAACTCGGCGATGGCTGCGGCCTGCTCGATGGTCAGCTCTCCACGCTGTACGGCGTCGCGCTGCTCGGTGCCTCGCAGGGTCAGGGCGGCGTCGACCTCTGCGCGGCGGGCCTTGGTGCGGCGGGTGATCTTTGCGGAGTCGAGTCCGTGGTCGGCCAGGGTCTCGAACAGTGCCAGGCGCTCGCCGGTGGTGATGGCGGCGCGGTGTTCGTTCTCGCTCCATTGGGTCACCAGGCGGTCAACGGTGGCCTCGGTGCCGTCCTGTTCGCCGCCGACGATCATGGCGGGGATCTGGGTCAGTCCGGCGTCGAGGGCGGCGGCGGTGCGGCGGTGCCCGGTAAGTACGCGCAGCGCTCCGGTGGCGGTGCGGCAGACGGTGATGGGAGTCAGGACCCCTTGTTCGGCGATGGATTCGCGGAAGTCGTCGGTCAGGTGCAGGTTGTGGCGGATGTTGGCGTCGGTGAGCAGGGCGGCGGGGTTGACGGTGCCGAACTGCGGGACCGTTCCGTTCTTGTTCATGTCACCAAGTTTACATCTGTTTTGGTGCTTTTTCGATGTTTTTTTGATGCCTTATTGGATATTTTTTGGTGACTTGCTTCACCCCGTTCGGCAGTTGACGTGGGGACTTTCGCCTGAATGAACTCCGGCCCCGCCTAGGGGCGGGGCCGGGGGGTTCAGCGTTCTACGCGGTCGTGGATGGGAAGGACGCTGGCCCGATAGTGGAGAAAGTGGGCGGCGAGCTCGGGGAGTCGAGTGTTGGAGGTGTCGACGTAGTTGCCGCCGAACATCACCCACGAGTGTGTGCGGCGGTAGCAGTTGGTCTCGTCGTCCCATTCGACCGGGACCAGTGCGGCGTAGTTCTCGTTCGCGAAGAAGCTGCGGGCGCGGATCTGTAGCGCGACCGTGGGGGCGGGTCGGGCCTTCTCCGTCGAGGAAGTGGCGACGGGTGCCGTGCGGGGGTGTATTCGGCGGGCAGGACGTCCGCCGTGGCGGTGAAGGTGCGGCGTTCGTCGAGGATGCCGACCAGAAGTAGGTCGCCGTGCGTGGCGCTGACTCCCCCATTGGTGCAGTCGCCGTACTTGGAGGTGCGGTAGACGTCGAGTGTAAGGCCCGATGGTTGATGCGCATCACTGTGCATGCCTCAAGTTCACATCTATTTTGATGTTTTTTCGATGTTAAATAGATATTTTTTTGGTGTTTTTAGCGATGGTGGTTACAGCGCTTTAGGGCTTTGAACTGGGGTTTTGTTGTTTCTCGGCGGTGGTGTGGGGGTGTGGCGGGAGCGGGTTCCTCGGTCGGTCGGCGTGGCCTGGTGAACCGGGCGCGGCGGCCGCCGGGCAAGGGTGGGTTGTCCCTTGCGTGGTGGTCGGCGGGTCCGGTAGGGCCGTGTGCGGCGTCCGGGTGAGGGGCACGCGGGAAGCCGGAACCTTGGGAGTGAGGTCGGGGGTCCTGGGGTGGAGCCCCTGGGGATCAGTGGTCCGGCGTCTGAGGTCGGGCGGGCCTGCATAGACCGAAGGCCCCGAACAAGTCGGGGCCTTCAACGGTGGTGGCGTTGACCGGTCAGTCGTCGGAGTCCTGGGCCTTGCGGCGGCGGATCTTCTCGACATCGGGGAAGGGTTGGCCGTCGTTGTACTCGCGTTCGAGGTTGGCGGTGTATTCGGCGATGGCTTCTTCGATGTAGCTGTTGATGCTGCGGTGCGATCCGGGGTAGGCGCCTCGCAGGGTTTTCTGGGCATTGGTCGCTGCATCGATGACGGATTCGGCGAGAGTGAAGGTGCGTCGAACCAGGCTGGGCTGCTGTACGAGCTTCTTGGGCGTCCGGGCGGCAGCGGTGGTGTCCTCGTCGGGTTCGTCGGCGTCGAACATGCTGCGGATCTCGCTCATGACTTCTTCCTTTGCGTGATGGTGGCGGCGAGCTCGTCGTAGACCAGTGCGTGACGCCAGCCGTCTTTGGTCTCGGCCAGGGCAATTCCCGCTTCGATGGCTGCTTTGATTGCTTCTCGGTAGCCGATGGTGGCCAGGATGGGGATGCCGGCCTCGGCGAGGTCGGTGGTCCACTTCTGGGCAAGCTTGGTATTGGTCTTGTACATGTTGAAGATCGCTCCGCGCACCCACAGACCGGAGTTGCTGCGTTTTTTGATGCGCTGCGCGTATGCGGTGACTCTCTGCATCGCGTCGACGCTGAACTGTGTGGGTTCGTTGATCACAACGAGCTGATCGGCTGCTACGAGCGCGCACAGTTCGAGGGCGTTTCGGGTGGGGGAGCAGTCGACGAGAATGTAGTCGTAACGCTCACGGATCGATTCGAGCGCTTCGCGCAGGATGTGCGGGCCTTCGAGGGGATCGTTCGAGATGTTCTTTTCCGCGCTGATCAGGTCGGCGGGGTTCTTGGGTGCGGCGATCAAGTCCATTCCGCCGCGGATGTCCTTGATGACGGCGTCGGAGGCAGACTGGCGTCGATCGGCGTGCAGCTCGATGATGTGGTCGACGGTCACCGTCGCGTCGTCCCGGCGACCGGGTTGCGTCTTGGTGACGGTGAGGGTGAGGTTGCCGGAGGGGTCCAGGTCGACCAGGAGCACGGTTTTTCCGGCTCGGGCGAGGGCTTCACCGAGGTTCAGCACGGTGGTGGTTTTGCCTACGCCGCCTTTTTCGTTGGTGAGCAGGATGATCTGTGAGCTCATAGCTGTCCTTTCTTGGTGCAAGAATACATCACTTCTGGTTCGTATCAGGTGCTGTTTTCGTGCGTTTAGCGGATTTGGTGCTTATTTCATGTTGTTTCGGTGCGGTTTAGGTGTTGGTGACCAGATGGAATGCCGACGGCCAGGGCTCGATGCCCTGGCCGTTGGCCACCGCCGGCGTGAGGCTCGATGCCCTGGCCGTTGGCCACCGCCGGCGTGAGGCTGGGTGGGGGTTAGGTGATCTGGAGGCAGTCGCGCCATTCCCACCTTTGCGGGGTCTGGGTGCAGATGCGGCGCTGTTCACATATCCAACACCATTGGTTGGCGCGGCGGGTGGTGGTGGGTTCGGTGTCGGTGGTCTGGGTGGCGGGGGTGTGCAGGCGGCGGGCGCGGTAGATGGCGCGGACGTGGTTGTCTCGGGCTTCGATGTCGGCGTGGGTGAGGGTTCGGGGGCGGTCGGTTTCCTGCAGCATGGGGCCGAAGAGGGTTCGGCAGGTCTGGCAGGGGGTGAGCTCGTCGGCGACTGGTTGTGTGCAGCCGGGCAGGATGCATACGGCGAACAGGGATTCGGTGGTCATGGGGTCCTCGCGGCGAAGCCCTCGGCGGCCGCGATCGGGTCGCGGCCGCCGAGGGGGTGGGGTTATTGGCCTGGTCGGATGGTGGTTTTGGCGTCTTCGGCGCGGGCGTCGGTGATCTTGTCGTAGGGGATTTTGTCGTTCCAGCCGGGGTCGGTGTCGACGGTGACGGTTTTTGCGTTGACTCGGCGGACTCGGTACCAGGAGTTGTGGCAGCAGATGTAGTAGCCGGGGCGTAGGTCGGTGCGGCTGTAGAGCTTGGGGCCGTCTTGGGCGTCTTGTTCGGCGCGGACTGCGGTCCAGTATTCGATGTCGGATTCGAGCTCGGCTTTGTTGAGTTGGAGTTGTTCGATGTGGCGGGCTCGAGCGGGGTTGTCGGTGTCGCTGTGGTGGGTCTGTTCGTATGTGGTGAGTTGGCGGTCGATGCTGCGCAGTTCGGCGGATTGTCGTTCGAGGCGGCGGTGGATTACTGCGGGGTTGTAGCGGTGCTCGGTGCTGCGGGCAGCGGCTGCGGCGCGGCGAGTGGTTTCGGCAGCGAGGGCGTCGGCGTCGCGGGCTGCGCGGGCTGTGATGTGGGCGCGGTCGAGTGCTCGGCGATGTCTGGTTTCGCTGTGATGTCCGATTTTCACGGGTTCGCCTCCGGGGGGCAGGGAGTCACAGGCGCGGTCGTGGCGGGCGTAGGCGGCGTTGGCGGCACCGGCTTTGCGGTCGGCTTTGGTGGCGAGGGCGTCGGCGCGGTCGGTGAGTCGGGCGTCTCGGTCGCGGTGTGCGTCGGCGGCGTCGCGGAATGTGGTGTCGATGTCGGTTTCGACGTCGTATCCGGCGGCGCGCAGCGCGTCGACGGTGCGGTCGATGCGGGCAAGCTGGGGTGCGCGGTCGCGGCTGAACGGTAGGTACCACGCGGTGATGCTGCGGCCCCATTTCCAGCCTGCTGCTTTGAGGATGGCGGCGGTGCCGTCGCCTTTGCTGGTGCCGTCGATGGTGGTTCCGTCGGCGGGGGCATGGGTGATGGCGAGCATTCGGGTGTTTCCTATCGGTCGGTGGTGGGGGGGTGGGGAGCCTGTGGTGAGGCTCCCCACCTGGGCTTGGGGTGTGGTCAGTACTCGGCGATGTAGTACGGCCAGAGGTCGCCGGTTTGCGCGGCCATGCGGGTGATGGGTCGCCAGTAGGTGCTTGTCGAGTAGGCGGTTTCTTCATGGCGGGGGCACATGACGAATTCGCCGTCGGTGTGGGTCGGCTCGGCGATGCAGCCGTTGTAGTCGCAGTACGGCTGGGTGAGGCCGATCGTCTGACGGGTGGTGTTGTTCATCGCGTGTGGCTCCTTGGTGGGGGGGTGTCAGCTCAGGCCGGACTGGAATGCGGCGCTGATTTCGTCTTCGGTCATGCCTGCGGCGCGGGCGGCATTCTTGGCCTCGTGGGATTCGGCGAGGACGACCGCGATGTCTTTTCCGGTCGAGATGTTGGCGAGCAGGTCGTCGACGTCGCGGGCGACGTTGCGGAGTTTGGCGGTGATCTCTGCGTTGCTCATGACTCAATTTTACATCTGTTTTGGTGCTTTTTCGATGTTAATTAGGTGCTTTTTTGGTTCTTTTTGGTGATGGTGGTCACAGTGCATTAAGGCTTTGACCGGGGGTTTTGTGGTGCGTCGGGGGGTGGTGTGGGGTTGAGGTGGGAGCGGGTTCCTCGGTCGGTCGGCGTGGCCTGGTGAACCGGGCGCGGGGGCCGCCGGGCAAGGGTGGGTTGTCCCTTGCGTGGTGGTCGGCGGGTCCGGTAGGGCCGTGTACGGCGTCCGGGCGAGGGGCACGCGGGAAGCGGGGACCTTGGGAGTGAGGTCGGGGGTCCGGGGGCGGAGCCCCTGGGATCGGTAGACCGCCGCTGTCGGCAGACGGGCCGGGGCACGCTCCTGGCCAGGGTGAGGGGGCACCGTCCGTCGGCCGCGGGAGCATACGTTTACCGGCCCCGAGGCCAGGGAGGCCCACATCCGAATGCGAAAAGATCCTGGACCGGGGTCTGCGTTGATGCCGGTGCCGACCGGAGGGGGGTCCGGGGGCGGATCGCCCCCGGTTACCTCCTTGCAGACATGACTCGGCGCACCGAACCGGGGGCGATTCCGGGTTCGATGCGCCGAGGGGGAGTGACGATGCGGTTGCCAATCACCTGATACTCACTTTATTTGCACCTGTTGTGGTGGTGTTGTGGTGCTTTAAAAGAGATTTTGAGGTGTTTTTTTGGTGAATGGCCTGCTGTGCTGGGTTTTCAGGTCATGCTGCGGTGTGTTCGACTTCCGGGGCTTCTGAGAGCCAGCGGTAGACGGTGGCGATGGAACGGTCGACTTCCTGAGCGATGACCGGCACGTCGACTCCGGCTTTGCGGCGGGCGAGTGCCCATTCTCGGCGTTCTTCGTGAGAGCCGAAGTTCGGCATTGCGGTGGTGTCCGAGACGGTGCTCCCGGAGGTGTCTGCCAGGTGGGTGAGGGGGACTTCGAGCTGGTGCGCGATGGTGCGGGCGCCGGGCTCAGTGACGGGGTGCGGAGCGGAGCTTGGTGGCGGTGTGAGGTTGTCCGCGGCGCTCTTCGACTCCTTGGTGGCCTCTGCCTTGGTCTCGGTTTCGAGAGTGGCGTGGCGGCCGAGCTTGGTCAGAGCGTGGGTGGACGCGAGAAGGGAGATCGGTGGGAGGGCTGCGATCACGGCGGCGAGGACGACATTGAATCCGGGTGCGTGGGTGAGAACGGCGTGGATGGCGTTGCCTGCGATCGACACGGCGGCGGCTCCGATCAGGATCTTCCAGAAGAATCGGCGGGCTTGGCGGTCGTGGCGGCGGGTGACCACTCCCATCGTCGCTTGCAGGATCGTCCCGTCGATGATGACGGGGAACAGGAAGGCGATTTCTCGCGGTTGGCCGGCCTGGATCGACAGGTCTCGTAGCGCGATGAAGCTGAGAATGAATGATGCTGCGGCGATTCCCACGGTGATGGCGACCGAGCCGATCCACATGGGGGTGCTCACGCTCGATGTTGCTGGGCTCGCAGCGAGGGAGGTTTTCTCGGCGCGCGATTCGTGGCGCCGTTGCCGCACCGCTTTGAGGGGTCTCATGCGTCGCATCGGTTTCATAGTTCCCATAATAACAATGGGAACTATGAAACGCGAAGTTTTCTTGTCTCGGATGAGAGTCGCTGGTCGCGGCGCGATTCTCACGCGGGATTCGTCGTCTGGTCGGTGCGACGTTCCGCGAGAGTGACGGATGATGCAGCTGAGCCCCTGGCCGGTGCGTGATGCGACCTGGTCAGTCGGATGTTTTCACTGCGACGGGTGGTGCTCTCACGTTCCGAGCGTGAGACCCATTCCGGCAGTGCTCGACATGGCGGGTCTACGACAGTCTCACGGGTGGCAAGGCTGTCGGGGCGGCTGTGAGAAGTCCGCAACGTGCTGGGATGCCGATTGTCAGGATGCTGCGACCGGTGAGAATCCCGACAACTCAGGAGGCTCCGTTGGCCTATGTCGGTGGCCAGGGTCACCCCACTCGACCGGTCCCAGGCGCGGATGCGACGTCGACACCGGAGGACGCTACGTGACCCCGCTGGCAATCCCTCTGGGTGTTTGGTGAGGAGCGCCTACCGGGACTGCGGGTTGCGGGTCATTGAGTACACGATGGGGCCGTCCGGGATCGTCGTCGTCGCGGCGGTGGCGAATCCGAGCCGTTGGTACAGGCGGACATTTCGCTTGTCCGAGGTTTCGAGAGCGGCGGGGGCTCCCTGTTGGTCCAGTATCGCGAGACCTTCCGCCGTCACCGCTGTCCCCAGCCCCGATCCTTGATGGGCTGGATCGACCCCGACTGTCTCGAGCGTCCAGCATCCTGCAGGCGGATCGGGTCGGGGCAGGGCTGAGAGCGCAGCGAGGCGTGATCCGTGCAGCTCGACTATCCGCTGTTGGATCTGCTCGGCGGGTGCGGGAGTGTCCGGGGGAAGGAATGCCGCTACCGCGCGCACCTGGTCGTCCACGAGCACGATGCCGTGGTCGAGCGCGTGGCCGAGGTAGAGACGCTGAATCTCTTCGAGACGCTCTGCGTATCGGTCCTCGGGCAGAGCCCATCGCGTCCACGGGTACCTGTCGAACGCTGCAGCGAGGACCCTCGCTGCGGAATCCAGATCTGAAGGCACGGTGGGGCGTACGCGGTGGCTCATGCAGCGACCTCCTGTGACGTCCGTGGCAGCGCGAGCGAGTGTCCGCGTCCGCATGCGAGTGTAGGTCGGCTGACGTATTCGCTTCCCAGCCGAAAAAGCGATTGTCGTTCTCAGGTTCCGAAGTTCAGCTCACGGCGGTGAGTATCACGGCGAGCCGTCCGAGGGTGTGGACGGGCGCCGGCGTCGGTGCGTGAGCGCGACTGTGTCACCGAGAATCGCGGTCGCATTCACGACGCTCGGAAATGTGATTGTGAGGGGGAGTGGGACGCCGGCCTGGACAGTTAGATCTTGCGGGAATAGGAAGCCGGCAGCAGCGATGAGTACGCCGCGCAGGATTGCTGGGGTGCGTATCGATGGGGTCGCACTGCGGTTCTCGCCGTTCTCGCAGGTGGTCCGGAGTGGGTCTCGTGCTGGTCTCCGGATTCTTGCGAGTCGTTCTCATTCATAGGCCCCTGATCGTAGTGAAGTGTGAGAGGCCAGAGGTCTCGGGACACAGCACGGGATTCTCGCTGCAGCAGTGATGACGAGAGTGGTCACTCTCGGTGCCAGCGGCCGACTCCGGTTTGGGACGTGGACTTGATCTCGCCTTCGGCGGGGGTTTCCCATGACTTGCCGTCGTGGTGCTCGGCTTCGAGGCGTTCGATCTTCTCGAGGACTGCTGCTTCGAGGAATTCTCCGAAGGTGCTCGCTGGAAGGTGTGGGCGGGTGCCGAGGTAGGCGGCGCGGATGCGTTCGGCCTGGTCGGTGTGGAAGCCGAGTTTGGGCCGTGGGGTGCGCGGATTCTTGGGTCCAGAGGGATCCTGGGTCATTCGGAGGCTCGGTGCCGAGATGTCGGCGCGTTGCGGCCGACGCCGGTCTGGGAGAGGGATTTGAGCTCGCCTCGGGTGGGGGTGCGCCAGGGCCGGCCGTCGTTGTGGGCTTGTTCGAGGCGGTAGGCGCCTTCGAGTAGTAGTTCGGTGATGAACTCGCTGAGTGTGGCTGGTGGCAGGGTGCCGCGGGTGCCGACGTATGCGGCGCGTACCCGATCAGCATCGTCTTCGGTGATGTCGAAGGCCATGCGCTTTTTCATGGTCACAGTGCCCATCGTAACTTCGGCACGCGGTGTTCTTGTCTCGCTCAGTCAGTGCCTGGTGACGCGCACCGACTGAGCGAGAAGACCTTGTTGCGAGGGGCACGTTCCACGGCTCAGGGAAGGAGGTCTGGGCGGATACCTGATATGGCTTGGCATGACCTACCCGAATAAGTTCCGTATATGGCTCGGCGTGTCCTACCCGAACAGTAGATCTTGATAGTGCACAGTACTCAGCATGGAAACCGTGGGGGCGTCGCTTCTCAGTGACGAGCAGTGGGGAAACGAGGTGCTACTGCCGCACCGGCCGTTCGCGACGAATGAACTCGAGCACGGTCAGTACCGGATGAGCCGCGACCAGGCGCTGATGATGCGCTATATCCAGCATTCTCCTCACGCGTTGCTCGGATCGATCGTCATCGACTGCGACCATCCGGATGCGGCTATGCGCGCGTTCGAGAAGCCTTCGGATCATCCGGCGCCGAGCTGGGTAGCCCAGTCGCCTTCCGGGCGGGCGCACTTGGGTTGGTGGCTCGGCGACCATAGGGTCTGTCGCACTGATTCGGCGCGTTTGACTCCGCTGCGCTATGCGCATCGCATCGAGCGAGGTCTGTGCATCTCCGTCGATGGGGATTTTTCCTATGGCGGGCAGCTGACCAAAAATCCGATCCACCCCGGGTGGGAGACCATCTACGGCCCCTCGGACCCGTACTCATTGCGGGATTTGGCGACTATCTACACACCTCGTCAGGCGCCGCGGCGGCCGGACCGATCGGTGGGTCTGGGTCGCAATGTGACGATGTTCGACACGGCACGTAAGTGGGCGTACCCCCAGTGGTGGAACCACCGTCATGGCTCCGTTGACCAGTGGCTCCAGCTGGTGCTTCAGCGCTGTCACGGCATCAACAGCGAGTTCGCCGACCCGCTGCCGTTCGTCGAGGTCCGTGCCACTGCGTACTCCATCGGTAAGTGGATCTGGCGTAATTTCGATGAGGGAACGTTCCGAGCTCGTCAGGCTGCGCGTGGCAGCAAGGGTGGCAAGGTTATGAGCTCCGCGAAGCGAGAAGCGAATAGGAAGCGGGCCACCAAGTTCGATTTGGCTACAGCATTGGAGTACGCGCGATGAGCGGCGGTGCGCAGGCAAAACAACGTCGATCGATCACAGCGAAGGAGCTGGCGCAGCGGCTTGGCTCTTCGGAGCGCACTGCACGCCGTCTGATCGCTGAGCCTCGGGACGAATTTCTCGAGCGCGCGGAAGTCCGTCGCAAGCGGGTGGTGGGCCTGCGTGAGCAGGGGATGAAGTACCGCGAGATCGCCGAGGAGATGGGTATTTCGACCGGCGCGGTGGGCCGGATTCTGCATGATGCCCGCAAGCTCAAGGAGACAAAAGCTCCTGCTCGTGGCGTCGGCGAGTTTCACGGAAGTGGACTGACCGGTGCAAAGGTCCCGAATCAGCCGTAGCAGACCGCATCTGAAACAGGCCTACAGCGGAGCTGGGTTGCCAGCGAGTTTACGGACCGCTGGGGTTCCTGGGGCACCGGTAGGAACGGCGGAACAAGAGCGAATACGCACAGATCGAGCGGCCAGTGTTGATCTCGGCCGGCGGTGGCTGTGGGAGATCCGATCTTGTAATCCGCCGATTTGTCGCCGCTGCTACCAAAACCCCTTCAAGCGTATTCGGATCCTGCCCAGGTGGGGTGGCCGACTGGGTAGAGACCGTTGTTCGAGTAGTCGGTATTCGGTTGGGTTGAGGGCGGTTCGTCACCGGCCATGGAGAAGTAGTCAAATCCTGTGGATCGGTCCGTCCGGCGACCATGGACGCCGGCGTGCTGGGGACGGCTACACCCCGGTGTCAGCTCATCCGCTGTGGCTGACGCGCATACCCGACAGAAGTGCGGTGAGGACTGTCGAGGCCTCCTGGGCTGCACGTTCGGGTTCTTGGTCGGTCGTGACGAATAGCACCGCGTTGCAGTAGACGCTGAACAGAATGAACGAGGCGGCTGCAGCCGGGACAGGCTTCGCCTCGCCCGTCTGGATGGCCTCGTCGAGCATGGCCCGAATCAGAGGTATCGCCATGCCCTCGTCGAACTCGCGGACGCGGCTCCAGCCGAGGACGTTGATGGCCTGGGCGAGTAGCGCTCGGGCTTCGTCATCGACAACGTAGCTCTCGAAGAACGCGCGGGTGGCCTGCTCGACGCGCTCCCAGCCGCCGCTCTCTGGCGGCATCGCAGCGATGGTGGCTTCCAGGATCGCTGTCTGACTGACTCGGAACAACTCGGCGAAGATCTCCTGTTTGTCGCGAAAGTGGTGGTAGACCGCGCCGTTACTCGATTCCGAAGCACGGGCGATTTCGTCAATGGAGGTGTCGTCAAATCCTTTGGTGACAAACAGGTGCCGTGCGGCATCGAGCACAGCCTTCTTGGTGAGCGCAGCACTGATGTCACGGCGGCGGGGCTTGACGGAGCTCATGGAGCCGAGAATACTCGCGGACCATGGATCGGTTACAGAGTCATACTCTGTGAGCGGAGGGGCTGAGCTATGGGAACGACGAAGGAAATGGCCCAGTCGAGCATGCCGACGCGGCAACACGACGAGGACGGGCAACCGGTCGTATTCGCACACAGTGTCTTCGAGCGGATGGCGACTGTCGGTCCGCGCGCGCCGCTGGCACTCCCGCCATGGCCTGGACAGACAGACGAGGAGTAGTTCGTGACCGACGAGTTCGCAGCCCATCGCCGCACCGCCGGGGGCATCAGCTTCACCGACGTGGGAGAGGGCCCGGTCACGCTGTTCGTGCACGGGGTGCTCACCAACGGCAGGCTCTGGCGCAACTGCGTGCAACTGCTGTCCGACCGCCGTCGTTGCATCAGTATCGATCTGCCCGGCCACGGGCACACACCCCCTGTGGGGGAGCCGTCGGTGTGGGGGCTTGCCGACGCTGTCGACACGGTCATCCGCGAGCTGGACTTGCACGACATTCACCTGGTGGGCAACGACACCGGCGGCGCCGTCGCTCAGGTCGTGCTGACCCGCAACCCCGAGCGGTTCGCCTCGTTCGCCCTCACCAACTGCGACACCGAAGGCAACTTCCCGCCCCTCGCACTGCGGCCTGCCGTCTGGGCAGCCAAGGCTCACTTGTTGCGCGCGGGCGCCCCGCTGGCCAGGATGCCCACGCTCGCCAAGCAGATCTACCGCACCGGCTATCAAAACGTCTCTGCTGTCCCCGACGACGTCATCATCGGCTACCTGGCACCGACCTTGGGCAGCCGCGAGGGGCGCCGCTTCATGACGGCTCTGCTGTCGTCGATGAAACCTGAAGAGCTCGCGTCGATCCGTCCTCTCCTCAGCGCGTGTGAGGTGCCCACTGCCATTGTGTGGGGCACTGGCGACATCTTCTTCCGCCGCTCTTGGGCCGACTGGCTCGTCGATCTCATTCCTGGCGCCACCGGTGTCGTCGAGGTTCCGGGGGCCCGGTTGTTCTTCCCGGACGAGCGGGCGCCCGAACTCATCGACGCGCTGGAGGCTCATTGGACGCTCGGACCAACTGGTGACGAGGCTCAAATAGGGGTAGCCGTAGCATTTGCCGAAAATCGGGCGGATATGGCGTAGTGCCCGGTCGGTGATCCGCTCGGCCTGTTGGGTCGAAACGATCGTCTGTCTCGCCACCGGCTCCTGGCGGGCGCGGCGTATCCGCCCAGCTCGCCGACGATCCGATTCGGGCCAGAACTCGTGTGGGACGTAAGGGCCCGCAACCCAAGGTTGTCAGGAAGTGCAAAGTAGCGGGATCCTGACGACAGGCTGGTGAATTCTCAGGCTCGTGGTGCAGCACTGCTGACGATGCGGTGGATGGTGGAGCGGCCGACGCTGTATTCCTCGGCCAGGTCCGCCAGGCTCGCGTCGTCGGCGGGGTCGTGGTAGCGGCGGTGGATTGTTTTCCGTGCCGTGAGAGGAAGTTTCGGCTGCTTGCCCTTGAGCCTGCCTTTCGCGCGGGCCTTGGCCATGCCCTCGCGGGTGCGTAGGTGGTTGAGGTTGGCCTCGAATTCGGCGACCATGGCCAAGGTTTGCAGGAAGAGCTTGCCGAACGGGTCGTTCCAGTCGTAGATCGAGCTCCCGAGTCCGAACAGCACCTCGCGCTCGCGCAGTTCGGTCAGGGTCTGGCCTGCTTCGGCCATGTTGCGTGCGAATCGGTCGAACTTCGGCGTGGTCAGCACTACCTGTCGCCCGTCGATGGCCGCCGCGGCGGAGGTGACGGCGGCGAGTGCGTTGTCGAGCCCGGCCCGGTTCTTGCGGGTGGTCCCGGAGAACCCTTTGTCGATGAAGATCCGCTCACGCGGCACTCCGAGCGCCAATAGCTGCTCGGTTTGGATCTCGACGTCTTGTTCGTCGGTGGAGCAGCGGCAGTATCCGACGCGGAACGGCTCACCCATGCCGAAAGTGTTCCAGATAGCGGGGGTTGACCGGCACAGTCAGCGGAACACCTCTACGGAACACCGGTGAGCTGGGCCGACGTTGGCTCTGCGTGGTGTTCCGGTGGCCGATCCGGTTACGGAACAGGTCAGGGGGTGTTATCGGTGTGTGGGGGTGTGTTGTGGGTGAGGAAGTGGTTGACGTCGACGGTGAGGAACAGGGCGGTGGCGGTGGTGATCACGTGGGCGTGGTCGTTTTCGATGGTGGCTTGCAGGTGGAGTTTGCGGCCGTCGCGGGCGTGGATGTGGGCGCGGAGGGTGTAAGGGGTGTCGAGCAGGATCGGGGCGAGGTAGTCGATGGCAAGGTGGCGGGTGACCGCGGGTTCCCCGACGGTGTAGAGCAAGAGTCCGAACAGTTCGTCGAGGACGGTGGCGACCGCGCCGCCGTGGGCGATCGCGGGGGCGCCGACGTGGCGAGAGTCGAAGCGGTGGTGGGCGTGGACGCCGTGTGCGTCGCGGCGGGCGCGTAGCTGGTGGCCGTGGGGGTTGGCCGGTCCGCAGCCGAGGCAGTGGTCGTGGTGGGGTGGCAGGTCGGCGGAGTCGGGTGCGAGCACAGGGAAGGCGGGAATCCAGTCCGGGACCTGTCGGGGCTCGGGTGTATGGGTGCTGGGTGTGTTCTCGGTCATGGGCGCTTTCTGTGGGGTGTGTCTACCGTGCGGTGGTGAAGAGGATGTCGCAGTGGGCTTTGCGGGCGAGCTCGATCGGTGGGGTAGTCAGCAGCCGGGCCAGCAGCGGTGGCCGGTGGGGATCGGCGGTGACAATGAGGTCGGCGCCGGTGGCGGCGGCCAGGTGCAGCAGCGCGTGCGGGGCGGGTTCGGACAGGATGTGGGTTTCGATGTCGGTGGCGCCGTGGGCGAGGGCGTGCTGGTGGGCGGTCCGCAGGATGGCCTCGGTGGGAGTGGTGCCGCGTAGCTGGTAGGCGTCGGGTCCGAGCCGGTCGAGGTCCGCCCCGAGCTCACGTGCGTCGATGTGGTGGCGGGCGCAGATGATCAGGAGCCGGGCGTGGGTGGCGTGGGCGAGTTCGGCGGCGTGGTCGACCACACGGTAGGAGCGGTCGGATCCGTCGGTGTCGACGATGATCGTGCGATAGGCCGTCATGACGGGCGTCTTTCACGAGAAGGGAGCGTGTTTTGCGGGGGAAATGGTCGAGATGTATCGGCGGCGTGGTGCGCGGCCGGGGGCCAGTACTGCCAGCACGATCGCCCCGACGGTGGTGAGGGCGGCCAGGGCGAGCGCGGCCTGGCCGCTGCCGTGCACGAACGCGGCCTTGGCGAACTCGGCCAGCGGTGCGGCCACCGGTCCGGCCTGGTCGGCGACCTGCAGCGCCGCGGCCAGGGAATCGGCGACCGGGCCGCGGGCGGGCTCGGGCAACTGGGGCAGGGCGGGCTGGATGCGGTGGGTGTAGCCGGCGGCCAGCACGCTGCCGGCCACGGCGATCCCGATCGCGGCGCCGATCTCGCGGGCGGCGTCGTTGACCGCGGCGGCGACCCCGTGTTTGGCCTCGGGGGTGTCGGCGACGATGGCATAGGTCGCCGGCGCGGTGCACAATCCCAGGCCCGCGCTCATGATCAGCAGCGGCCACAGCAGGTCGAGGTAGTGCGCGGCGAGTGTCAGCCGGCTCACCAGCACCAGCCCGGCGGCGATGGTGAGCAGGCCGGCCACGGTCATCACCCGTAACCCGACCAGGCTCGACAGCCACGGCGCGATCACCGAGATCACGACCAGCGGCACCACCATCGGCGCCAACGCCAGCGCCGAGGCCAGCGGCCCGTAACCGAAGACCAGCTGCAGGTACTGCACAAGCAGCAGGAATACCCCGAAGGTGACCAGGAACTGGATGGTCACCGACAGCGACCCGGCACCGAAACCACGGCGGGCGAACAACCGCACATCCAGCAGCGGCGCCGCCGAGCGCAGCTCGACGACCACGAAGGCCGCCGTCGCGGCCACGCCGACCCCGGCGGCGGCGGCGACGAGCGGGTCGGCCCAGCCGCGCGCGGGGAACTCGATCACGGCGAACACGATCGCCGCGACAGCGACCGCCACCGCCACCGCGCCCACCCAGTCCACCTGCGGATGCTCGCGCTGGCGGGACTCGGCGATGGTGCACGCCAACCCCGCCAGCACCGCCCCGGCCACGGTCAACCCTACGAACACCGATAGCCACGACCATCGTTCGAGCAGCACCCCGGCACCGAGAATCCCCAGTATCGCCCCGGATCCGGCGACCCCGGCCCATATCCCCACCGCCCGGCCGCGATGAGCGGGGGCGAACCCTGCAGTGAGGATCGACAGCGTCGAGGGCATCACCAGCGCGGCGCCTGCCCCGGCCAGCGCGCGCGTCGCGATCAACCAGGCCGGGTCGGACAGCAGCAGCGGCAGCGCCGAGGCGGCGGCGAACACCACCAACCCCACCACCAGCACCACGCGGCGCCCGTAACGGTCACCGACGGCGCCGGCGGGCAGCACCAGACACGCCAGCACCAGCGTGTAGCCGTCGACGATCCAGGTCAGCTGGGCTTGGGTGGCCCCGGTCGCAAGCGCGATCTGCGGCAACGCCGAATACAACGCCGCCATCGCCGCGACCACCAGCGCCACCGCCAGGCACGACACCGCCAGCATCCACCACTGGGCCCTGGTCCAGCGGGCGATCTCGACAGTGTCCGTTCCGGGTGTGGCCACCGGCACCTCCCCGACTTTGAAGACCAACGGTATCTGTACGAGACCATTCGTATCATAGTGGTTGGGGGGTGGGATAGAGTTCACCCATATCAAGAGTTCAACGACACGAATTCGGAGGAAGGCGCGTCCATGACCGACCCAGGCCCGGCGGCGACCGACCCGCTCGCCGCGGACGACGAGCAGGCCGATCCGCGACTGGCGCGCTCACGCAACCGGTTGCTCGACGCGGCCACCCATCTGCTGTCCACCGGCGGTGTCGAGGCGGTCACCGTCGAGGCGGTCACCCGCGTGTCGAAGGTCGCCCGCGCCACCCTCTACCGGCACTTCGGCAGCACCACCCAGCTGCTCGCGGCGACTTTCGAACGACTACTTCCCCAGGTCGACACACCGACCGGCACCGGGCCCGTGCGTGAGCGGCTCCTGGCGCTGCTCGCCAGCCAGGCCGACCTCATCGAACAGGCTCCGGTGCAGATGACCACCCTGGCCTGGCTGGCGATGGGTTCCATCGGCGAGGACCACCCCGACCCGGCCGCGGTCACCTCGCTGCGCGCGCGCGTCATCGAGCAGTACCGCCACCCGTTCGACCAGATCCTCACCAGTCCCGAGGCCCGCGCGATGCTCGGCGAGCTCGACACCACCTTCGCCATCATCGAACTCCTCGGCCCGATCGTGTTCGCCCGTCTCACCGGATTACGCAGCATCGACCACGACGACTGCACCCGGCTCGTCGACAACTTCCTCACCGCCCACCGAACACCCACGCCAGCAGACACCGCTATCGACATCGCCACGCCGTAACCACGGGCCCCGGTTCCGCGCGGTCAGAACAAGGTGTCGCGCACCCGCAGCGGCCGGTACCCGGTCGGGCCCAGCTGGGCCAGCTCGGCGTCGATGTCGACCTCGATCGCGCCGAAGAAGTTGATGTTGGCACTGTGGGCCGGGCTGATGTGGGCCAGGACCTCGTCATCGATACGCTGCCCGGTCCGGCGCATCTGCTCGACAGCGAACCCGTAATACTCTGTGGTCCAGGCGATCACAGCGTTGGTCGTCAAGGTCAGGCACCAGGCCTGCTCGGTCTGGTCCTCGAGGTGGCGCGCCCGGATCATCCCCTCATGGGCATAGAGCAGGTCGCGGCGCAGCGCGTGCAGCGACTCGCCCTTGTTGAGCTGCCGCGAGATCTTGCGCCGGTAGTCCGGATCGGAGAGGTATCTCGCGGCGTAAATGGTGCGCCGCAGCGCCCCGTACTCCTTGAGCGCCGCGGCCAGGGTGTTCTGCCGCCCCGACGCCGACAGCTTGCCGACCAACAGCGACGCGGTGGCGTGCCCGAACTTCAGCGATCCGGCCAACCGCAGCAGATCGTCCCAGTGCTCGGCGATCAAACCCAGGTTGGCCTTGCGGGTCATCAGCGGGCCCGCGTGCGGGAACCGGGCCTCGGCCTCGGCGCGCGGGCCCGGCCGGTACAGGGTGATCCGCCCCAGATCCCGGATCCGTGGCGAGAGCTGCATCCCGAGCAGGTCGAACAACCCGAAGTTGACCAGGGTGACCCCGTGGGTGTCGGTGGCGTGCTCGGTGATCGGCAGATCGGTGGCGTTGCCCAGGATCTCATCGAGCACGTAGTGGGCTTCGCGTTTGGTCGCCACGATGACCTTGGTGCCGTAGGTGGCGTGGGTGTCGCTGACATGGGTGTAGGTCGACAGGCCCTCGCTGGCGAAATAGCGGCTCAACGGCCGCGCCGTGGTCGACTTACCGCGCGTCGGGAAACGCTGCCCGTCGCTCGACGACAGTGTTCCGGCGCCGAACACCGCGGTCAGCGGCAGCCGCTGGTGGTAGCCGACCAGTACCAGGTTGGCCGCGCGCAGGGTCTCCTCGCGCACATACCACTCGTCGGTCCAGGCCAGGATGTCGTAGGTGATTCCGCACGCCTCGGCCATCCGGGTCAACCCCAGGTTCGTCGAGTGCGCCAGCAGTACCGCGATCAGGTTGCGTTTGAGCTCCGGCGTCCGGGTGGCCTGACCGCCGGCGTGGGTGAAGCAGTCCAGGTAGCCGGTGCGTTTGTCCAGCTCGATCAGCAGCGACACGATCGGCGCGAACGGCAGCATTTCGGTCAGCTCGGCCTTGAGCGTGATCGCCTCGGCGGGAACATCTTCCGCGCTCAGCGGCGAGATCACCAGATCCCCGCCCTCGTCCAGCCGGACCGGGCCGTCCCCGCCGGCCAGCACCTCCTCCAGCTCACCGAGAGCGTCGTGCAGTTCGGCGACCACGGTGGCCAGCGCGACGCCAGGATCGGCGGATCGCCCGACCAGGCCGCAGAACTCAACGCGTTGCGGTTCCCACTGCCCGGTGGTGAGCAGGTAGGCGGCCGGGTCGGCGTAACGGCGCGAGCCCGGCACGAACACATCCCCGCTGCGCAACCCGTCACGCAATCCGAGCAGCACACACAACTCCCAGTAGTGCCGATACGCGGTCGCGCTGCCGGATTTGCGGGCCTCGTCGAGGTAGCCGCGCCACTTCATCGGCACGAACCCGGTCGGGGCGTCATCGAAGACCTTGCGCCGCCCGGTCGCGTTCAACTCGCGCAGCATGTTCACCGCGATCAGCAACTCGGTCGCGGCGGTACCGCCGCAGAAGCGCACCGCTTCGAGCACCGCGGGGGTGAACTGACGCAGGTAGTTGTAGGAGGAATCCAACGCCGCCAGATGCCCGTGATCACGCGGCAACCTGGGCTTGGCCTGGGCGATCGCCGCGCGCAGGCGCTCCCACCCGATCTTCTCGCCGCGGATCAGCGCACCGATCTCCTCATCCGGAACGCCGGGGTCGGTGACGATTTCCAACAGATCGTCCAGCAGCGCCTGACGGTCCTCTCCAGTCTTCCCTCGTTCGGCCAGCCGCTGCTGCATCTTCCGTTCGGCAGCACCGAATTTCACCGAGATCGCCTGATCGAACAACGCCACGACCTCATCGAGGACATCGGTGCCGGACTGGGCCAGCACCGTGAGCAGGATCGGATACCGGCGTTGCGGATCCCGACGTTGCAGCGCTTGCGGACTCAGGCGCCGGCCCATCGTGGCCAAAAACCGGCGCCGCTCGGCGGGCAGCACCGACATATCCAGCCGATCAGCGCCCAACCCGCGCAGGAAACCCAGCTTGTCGACCTCGGCGCGGACCGCGGCCGCCGAGGCCTCCACCGGCCCGGTCGACAGCCACCGCAACCGCGAGATCCCCAGCGAAGCGTCGGTGACAAGCAAGCCGTCCAACTCCGCGCACCGCGCCGCAGTGAACTCGTGAGCGAGCCGGTCATAGGTTTCGGTCTGGGCCTGGTGGCGGGCGTGGGCGACCCGCTCGACCACGGTGACCGGGCCTGGCCGGATCACCTTCGCCGAGATCAGATACTCACACGCCAGCCGGAACAGCAGAGTCGGGGAATCGTGCTCCATCGCCCGCGCGAGCAGGAACTCATCGAGCTCCTTGAACTCGAGCGCACCGACCGCACGCCATCCCAGGTACCGCGCGGCCAGGCGCACATGCTCGGTGCGGGTCTTGGCTCGCCTGCCGTAGGCACCGATCACCACCGGATCCAACCGCAACTGCTCGGCGACACGAGCCACCGCCACCGGCGGAGCCGTGACCAGCCGATCCGGCACGAATCCCAGCCACGGCAGCGTACACAACGCGATCGCCAAGCCCAGCCGCTCGGCTGGGCCCCGGCCCCGGCCCGGATCCACGAACGCCAGATCCGCAGGCGTCAGCGTGAAGTACCGGAACAGCTCCTCGCGGCTGATCTCCGGGAATCCCCGCAGTCGTTCCAACTCCTCGTCCGCGAACATCCGCGTCGCCACGACCCCAGCCTCCACCAGCACCGACCAACATCATCATCGGCAGTCAAGCACCAACCAGTCGACAGCGCATGCCGAACTCGAAACCCCGTGCCCACCAGTCGGATACGCCAAATCCGCCCGATTTCCGGCGGATGCTACGGCTACCCCAAATAGGGTAAGCGATCCAGGAGTGGGGTCCGTCAGGCGATCTCGGACGTCGGCGTGTCCGGTGGCGGTTGTGCGGGGTGATGTCGCCGGGTCGTTCGAGGAGCTTGCCCTGGTGGAACATCGCGCCGGCACGCACGAGCGCGACCGGACTGGCAGAGACCGCTATTCGAGAAAGATCGGGCGGATACGGCAAAGTGAGTCGGTATCACCAAGGACCTGGTGGTGGGTGTACCGCCGTACACGTACGCCTCGAGTGCCAACGTTCTTGCCGATGTTCGCGCCCGTGATGAAGCATCGGGTCATGACGGATCGGCGTTCAGTGCAGGGTTCGAGGTGACTCAGAACCCGCAGTTCAGATGGTTATCGGTTCGTAGCTCCAACAGCAATGGCGCCCCATGCTTCTCCCCCTGAGCTGGGGCGCCATTGCTGTGCGCTAGAGGGTTTAGCTTGCCGAACCGCTGCCAGCGGACCCGGTGCTGAGCAGGGTTACCAGGAGGCATTCCCAGGAATTGGGGCCGATGTAATCGCAGGGTCCCGAGGGGATGGGCCACGGACCCTCGGGCGGTGCGGCAGCAGCGGTTGCGGGGATGCCGAGGCCGAGTGTCGCGGTCGCGGCGGCGACCACCAGTAGCTTGCGCATGTCAGTGGATCCTTCGGTGTTGGGTGTTGGCGATTTGTCGTGTTCGCCGGTTGAAGTGCGCAGCATATCCACTGGTGTTCGGATTCGGGGGTTGGGGCGTGGTGTTGTTCGGGGTTCAGGAATGAGGAGAGGGTGCCACGGTAGGGCATGGTCCAGCGGTGCACCTTGTCTTTGAATACGCCGAGTCGTTCGGCGGCGGCCCGGATGGATAGGTCTGTTCGATGAGTTCGATGGCGGCGGTTGCGGTGTCGCATGGTGATATCTGCTCCTTGCGTGCATTCCGGCCGATCCTTCTCAATTACTACGGCACCCCCTGGTCCAGCGGTGACGCTCAGTTCGCCGCATCCTGATGCGACTCACGCTGCTGCTGAATGCGGGTAAGGGAGGTAGGCCAACGACGTGACCACGGCATCGCGCGCAGTTCGATAGTCGGCGCGGCCGTCGCCACCTGTGGGGAATCGTCCGTAACGTGCTCGCGCGGGGGCCGCGATGGGAAGAGCGAGGGTGCCGGAGGGAGTGGCTCGGACGCCGCGCTTCTTTCCGCGTCGGCTGCGCCATTCAAGTTCTTCAGTCCACCAGCGGTGTAGTTCCCGGTCGATTAGGTGTCGGTGGGTTCTGGTGGCTGCTGTACCTATCACGCCACGTGAGTGAGCAGTGCGGTCCATTTGCTCGGTCGACGTCATTGCCGATGTGGGTAGAAGTTGTAGGTCGCGCAGCTTGTAGAGGGTTCGGATGACGGTTTCGCTGGTGTATCCAGTGGCTGCTGATACAAAGAAAGCCAGTGTTGTTCTGCGGTGGACGGAAATGATTGGTTTTCCGAATTGGAGAGTTGCCCAGTGAATGCGTGCAACGACACCACCAAGACCTATTCTGTGCGTCCAGACATCATGGGTGTGATGGGCCAGTAGTGCATGCGATGTTCCGGGTCGAGGGGCGGGGGCGGGTTCCCCTTGTGTTGCACCTATAGAGGGGAGATTCAGCTCCCAGGTCGATGCGCGGGTACCCGATCCTGCGTGAATTCTGGTGACCCACTGTTCCCCCGCAAGGATGCGGAGGCGACGGGAGACGGTGCATGCGGCGACGGCAGCTGCTTCGGCGAGTCTGCGGACGTCGACGTCGAGGGTGCGGGTACGGGCGGTGCGGGCGAGGACGATCAAAGCGTGGAGGATTCGTTCGTCGCTGGCACCTCCTGGGCGTGCCCAGCGTGTCGGATCTGCCATTACGGCGGCTTCGACTTGGTCGAGTTCGTCGTCTACCGGTGCGCGCTCGTCCGCAAGGGAAGGTGCGAACCTGGCCGCGACGTCGAGGGCTCGCTGCCATTGCCGGGCCGTGTCGTCGCAGCCGCGGTCGTGATCGTCGCGGAGCCGAACAAGTCCGGGGGCTGATGCCACGGCAGTTTCGACGTCGAGGAGGCTGTGGCCGGCTTTGGCCATGCCGAGCAGGATGCTGTGTGCGAGAGCCGATCGGTCGGTGCCGGGTGTTGGCGTTGTGCCCAGCAGTGCCTGGGTGCGGATGCTCAGCGGGCGTCGGGGCCGGTCCAGGTGCGGTCCGGCCTGATCCTCGAGGATGCGGACCGTGCGGGTGCGATCGTGGTGTTTGGGGAGCTCTGTGTGGGGGTGACGGGCAAGTAGCCACTCCACGACATCGTGGGGAGCACCCGACGACATGCGCTTCAGGGTGTTGCTTAGAGCGGGTCCATGCAGGTAGGGGAGTGAATATCCGCCATTGCGGTGGGGAGCGCCGGGGGGTCGGACGGCGCCGGTCACGGGGTTGGCCAGCGGGGAGGTATCCAGACTGGGATAGTGCTGGCGCAGTGCATGTGCGAGCGTGCGTACGCTGTCCGCGCTCGCCCCTGGGTCGGAGAGTCGGATCCACACGTGCTGGCCGCCTGCCGGGCCGGAGGCTGTGTGCAGGTGCGCGACACCGAGCTCGTCGAGCACCGTGCAGAGCCGGTGTGCGTCGATGGCGGCGACGTCGGCACCATGTGGGCCGCTGTCGAAGTCGAATGCGAGTAGGCGGAATCGGAGGTCCGCGGCGGTCAGATGGATCGCCCACGGGACTTTCGGTGCTGCTGGAGGCATCGATGCCGTCGCCAAGTAGTCGTGAGTGCACTGTGCATCGAGGCGTACACGGGGCCGCGGCGACCATCCTCGTGTGCACATGTCGAACAGGTGCCTGAGGAGATGCGTTGAATGAGGCTCGTTTATCGGGTCGTTAGCAACGACACGGAGCGCATTGATTGAAGCTGTTTCAGGGAATGCGCTACCCTGAGACCTGTCTGGCACGACAGTCCCTTCGGGGATATAGCAGTACCTGAGGAGGAGCTGGTAACTCCGCCTCTACGCCTTGAGAGCCCTCGTCAGCCCGGTCGCTGCGGGGGTTTTCTCATGTCGGCAGTAGGCACTGGATTTTGTTGGGCTGGTTAGTCCCTCTGGCAGTGTGCCTCTATGCCGCGTCGATCACCTCCTGCGAGGTGCTGGAGAGGTCGTTGGGGTCCAATTCGACAGCAAGGTCGGCACGCCCCAGGTGATGGCAGACGAGGTCTGCCAGGTATTGGCTGCGGGAGGTCACTCCTCGCGCGTTGAGTGCGGCATCGAGCGCGGGTGTGATTTCCTTTGGCACGCGGATCGTCACATAGTCACGCTCGCCTTTGCTTGGGCGTCCCATTCGACCTCCTCGTATCAGCACCAGATATGAATGCGGTCCCATCTTGCGCGACGAAGCTCGCGGACGTGTAGGCAACACGCCGACGTCCCGCGACCTTGCCAAGTGCGTGGAAGGCGACGCACAGGCCTGTCCTACCGCAGCTCCTGCGACGTCGTACAGCAGAATTGGGACCCATTCGTCGACGGGTTGAGGTGAGAGATCCCCTCGTTGCGCACAGGACGACACGCTGGATGTAGCTGAAGCGAAAGTTGAAGTACACGAGCCAAGCTCGCTAATATGCATAACGACGGCTTTCTCTGGTGAGGAAGTACGAAAGCCCGAGTGGTTTGGCGACTGGTCGGGCAATGGTTTCTTTTGAAGGCCCTCTGCTGGCAGGCAGGGGGCCTTCTGCTTTTACGGGATTTTTCCAATGGTCTGGACATCCCCGGCGCGGCGCCTACATGGCAGACACCTTCCCGACTTCGCGAGCGAGGTCCGGTCTGCCGGCTTGAAGTGCGAGTAGGTCGGCGATGTACTGAGACAGCGCGACCTTGGCATTTTCGGCGTCCTTGCTGAGCTGTTGATGCAGCTCAGCGGGGATACGTAGAGTCATCGCGGCGCGGTCGCCCTTGTGTGGCTGTGCCATTGCGCGAACCCCGTTCTTCAAGATCGTCCAATCAATCTGAATCAGATTAGCGGCCCGAGCCCCTCATGTCAGTTACCGTCGCCATCGGCGTGGCGCGGATCTATTCTACGGTTTTAACTTCAATACAGTGACATCGACTCAGATCTTGTCGAGCATGTCGAGACGAATTTGCCGGGTGCGATCCCATACCGCACGAAGCTCACCTGCCTTGACCTTGTAGATGCGCGCAAGCTCACGGGCGACGTCGGGGTCGTAGTCGCGCCGCCCCTTCTCTATGCGTGTGAGCGTGGTGGTGCCGACACCGAGCTTTTCCGCGACGTCGGCCTGATTGAGGCCGGCAAGAGTGCGCAGGTCAGCGAGAGTGAGCTCGTCGGACCGAAGAACAAGCATGTCACCAATAGTCACACGCAGTTTCTTGGCGACGGCGCCGAGCAGGGCGGGGGTAGGGGTGGCGCGCCCGATCTCCCAGGAACGCAACGTCGCCTCGGAGATCCCGGCGGCGTCGGCCAGGTCATCACCGGTCAGTCCGCGTGCTTCACGTAGGCGACGAAGCCGGGCTCCGCTGAAGCCGCGCACGGTACTTCTCGACAATCGCCCTCCCTGGTGAGGCTGATTCTGGGCTAGGAACTCACCCATCTTTGCACCCCTCCTGACATGCGGATTTGAGGTTTGATGTCAAAGTACGGTGGTATTATGATACAAATGCAGACGTGCAGTTGATCAGTACGCTCAACTCGCCCATCAAGGGCAAGGTCGGGGGACCCACTTCATCTCTCCCGGCGCGTCACGACACAGGACGTGGCGCGTCGCTGCTTTGCGATGCGCCATGCGTAAACGGGAGGGGCTATTTCGTGAGCACACATCGCCGCCGGAGGGCAACGAGCGCGGTCTTGAGCACCGCAACGCTGGCTCCAGCTGCTGCCGGGTTGATGATCGCCCTGGCGCCGACAGCATCAGCGGCCCCGGTCGACAACTCCGGCGGGGGACAAGCCGGAATCACGTCCACACCGGAATCCGGCGGTGGTCAGGCCGGTATCACCTCGACGCCGCCTCAGTCGGCACCTGAGCCCACACCCGCGCCGTCCTCACCGCAGCCGCAGCCGACCGAGGACTTCTGGGTCGCGCCGCCTGCCGAGTACAACCGCGGTACCCGCGCCTACGACCCGCAGACCGGCGGCGGCGTCTCGATGACGCAGTACAGCGACTATTCGGACGACGATTCCGGCGGTGGCACCTGGAACGCAGATCCGACTCCGCAGGCCCCAGCCGTGTTCGCCGGGCCAACGCTGCCTATCCAAGCTCCGGCCAACAAGATGCGTTTCGGCCGCGTGATCTTCGATCAGCCGGACTGGGTCTCCGACCCCGACGCCGAACGCACCAACCGCACCACGGCGGTGGTCGAGGCGATGGTGACCGACATCCACAAGTCGACCGGCAACATGGACTCCGAGGAAGCCGAAAAGCTCGCATCCGCGCAGGTCGCCGGAACGGCGGTCGGCACGGGCCTCGGTTTCGCGACCGGATGCGCGGCGGCGGGCGTACCCACGGCTCTGGCGTTGGGCACGGTCGGCGGTATCGGCGGTGCCGGGTTGGGCACGATGGTCCCGCTCCCGGTCCCCGGGGTTGCGCCGATCACCTCGGGTGTGGCGGGAACCGCCCTCGGGACGGGTATCGGCTTCGGTGTGGGTTGCGCCGTCGGTGGCGGTCTCGGCGCGGTCGGTGGTGGCCTGGCCGGATACGGCCTCGGTACCGCCTACGGCGCAGGCGAGGATGCCACACCGATCGAGGTCGAAGTACCCGAGGTCGAGTCCGAGCAGATCACCGAGCAGGTCGACACCACGCTGGTCCAGTGGTCGGAAAACCCCGTCGGCGCAGCTGCGGTCGAGGCGGTGCAGACCTTCACTGACGAGACCGCTCCGGCACTCGATTCGCAGGTTCGCGACTTCGTGCAGGCACAACCGGGTGGTGAACAGATCGTCGAGCAGGTCGACCAGGGCCTCGACACGTTCTTCAACGACGCAACGGCGGGCCGGGCATCGCGTCTGATCAGCGAGGCCGTGGGTCTGGGCATGGGCACCGACGAACCGACGCTCGACGCCTGAGTGACGGTCGAGGGGGAGACACACCGATGAAACGGAACAACCGACCGGGTTCACGTGTCCTCGACGCGACGGCACCGCGAACCCGCACGGTCCGGCCGTCGGTGTCGGCACCGGCGACCAGGGAGCGCTTCTCCTCCGCGGGGGGAGCGAGCGCACGTAAATCGGAGTCTCGGGTGGTGCCGGCGGTCGAGGGTGGCCGCCGCCCTGCTCGCCAGACTGCATCGGCTCCGTCGGCCAAGGCCGGGACACGGACGCCCGTCGGTCGCGGACTGCTGTACGGCGGGGTCGGTATCGCTGCTGTGGCGGTGGTGGGCATGGTCGGCTGGGGCGCATCGGCGCTGATCGGCGCCGATGGTGCGGATGTCGTCGGCCCGGCTCCGGTGACTGCGCCGCCTGCTGCTGCTGCTGTGGCGGATGATCCCTGCGCGCCGGGGGAAGGCGACCAGCTCTCCGGCGAGGGCGTGATTACCGCACTCGAGCACAGGTACTACTTGCTGCGGGACGGCGGCGCAGCACGGGAGCTGATGGCATCCGATGCATCGTTGCCCAGTGCTGCGGTGATCCAGCAGGGGATCGACTCCGTTCCCCTCGGGACAACGCATTGCCTCGAGGTGACTGCGATCGGCCCGGATACCTACAGCGCGCAGATCACCGAGGTCCGTCCGGATCGCCGCAACGAGTTCAAGCAGCGCATCACTACGACCACGGCCGAGGACGGCCGTGTGTTGATCCGCTCCATCGAAGAGGTCGGGGGGTAGTCCGGAATGAGGAAAGCAGGAATCGCCCTGGCGGCTGCGGTGATGACAACTGCGGCCGGGATGACCGTTCCGGCTGTTGCCCATGCTGCCGAGCTGAATGGGTGTGCTCGCACGATCGCGATGATGATTCCGGGCACGACGGAGACCTCGGCGCATGCCGATCCGAACGTGCCGACGGGGATGCTCGCTGCGGTCGGTGATGCGCTCGAACAGCGGTTCGGCAACAACTTCGACGCGGTGTACGTGCCGTATCCAGGGGAGGCGTTCTTCAATGGCACCTCGTATGCAGAGTCCAAGTCGAGGGGTGACAAGGCAGCAGCGGAGCTGATGGAGCGGTGCCCGTCATCGAAGTACGTCATCGCCGGGTACAGCCAGGGCGCGCAGATCGGCAACGACCTGGCCGTCAATATCGGGCACGGCCTCGGCCCGGTTGCCGCGCAGCAGGTCAAAGCGGTGATTCTGCTCGCCAACCCGAAACGCGGCACCGAGGGTGCGAAGTTGATCGGTCCGCCGCTGCCCGGGCAAGGAATTGCGGGGCCGGCCCCGGAAGGGTTCGGTCAGCTCGCGGGCAAGGTGTTCGACATCTGTCACCCGGATGATGCGTACTGCAATACCGATGGTGAGGCGACTCCGTTCTTGGCTTCGCTGGGTCGGATCATCGCTAATCCTCCTGGTGCGGTGGATGTCTCGGCACAGCTTGCCTCGACCGCTGCGCCGGAAACGCCGACGCTGGCCGGTGCGTCGACTGTGGCCGATCAATCGACGGCGACGCAGTCGTCATCGCTGCTCGAGGCGCTGTCCTCACCGGGACAGTGGCGCAATGCCGATCTGTCGGCAGTGGTCGGTGCAGCAACCCGGCTGGCCGAGTCCGTGGCCACGCTCGATGCGGGCGGTCCGACGTCGACCACCTCGGCGGCGAACATCGCCCGGATCACACAGCAGGCCAGGCTGGTGTCGGAGACCCTGACGCCGGTCAGCCAGGCCAGCGCGTGGATCGACAGCAACCCCGGTGCACGTGAGACCTTCACCGCGGCTCCCGAAGGCTCACCGGAGGCGACGACCGCGAGTGTTCTCGACACGCTCGAGCAGGTCGATGTTCCTGCGGTGCTCTCGGCCGCGGAGGCGGTGACCAGTACAAGCACCGCGTTGCTCAAGGCGCGGACATCGGGTGAGCCGGTCAGTGTCTCCACGCTGGCGAGTTCGGCAGACACCTTGGTGACGGGCCTCTCGCCCTTGGCGGCCGCCGGTCCACCGGAGCTTCGTACGGCCACGCAGGTGCTCTCGGTCGCCAAGCCGACGACGATCATCAATCAGCTGCTCAACGTCGTGTCCGGAGTGACATCGGTCGACTACCAGGCGGTCGCAGCTGGATTGCAAGCGCTGCCCGGCAAGGTTGCCACCGGCGATGTGCGGGGCGCGCACGCTATTGCGGGGGATCTGAACAATCAGCTCTCCCCGCTGGTGAAAATGGCCGCCGGGGTGGACTTCAAGACACTCTCTCGTCTGGTGGCGATGGTGCCGGACCCATCCGGCACGGCGGCGATCGCGACGCTGGTGCTCGATCTTCTCGGCAATGTCGATGTCATTCGGTTGGCCCGCAATGTCGGTGAGATTCAGGAAATCGCCTGGTCCATCGCTGAGACCGGGAACGTGCTCGAGCTGTCGCGGCTGATGCCGGTCGCGGTGGAACTGGCGCAGGTGGCCCTGGGGGTGCTCACACCGGGGCAGAAGATGAGCCCCGATCAGCTGCACGACCCCGACGATCCGATCGGATCGCTGATGTCCGTGCAGGCGCAGAACAGCGACCTGGCCGGCCTGAGCTCGTCGGTGATGGCGCTGGCCAGCAGTGATGACGCAGCCGAGCTCGGTCAGCTCGTCTCCGAGGGCTTCACCGCCGCAAGTTTCTACGCCTCGAATTCGCATATCGCGTATCCGAGCTGGTCCCCGAACGGAGAGGACAACGCGATCGACACGATGGTGAACATTTTCGCGCGGGCGATCGGCGGATAGCTCCGCTGGTCCTGGCGGCGGGTGGTGCCGCCGCCAGGGCCGAGCCCTTCACGAATCGGCATCCGACCTCGGGCGGGCGGATGCGAAGTCACACGGTGCATGGCCTGGGCGGGCTGTGAAGCACTCATGCAAAGGGGGTGAGAAACGTGGCTTCTTCGACTGCAAAATTCGCGCTGGCGGCGGGCGTCGTCGTGCTGATGGGTTCGCTGGTCATGTGTGGCAGCGACAATCCCGAACCGGACAACTGCCTGCCGACGCAGGGATCGTCCAGGTCGCCGAACAGTCTGCGGGCTGCCTCCGGCAAGAAAGTGCAGCCGATGGTGACCGGCACCTACACGTTCACCTCCGGCTTCGGCCCGCGGTGGGGTGCCCCGCACAACGGCATCGATCTCGCAGCCCCGATCGGGACACCCTTCTATGCACCGATGGATGGGATCGTCGTCGCTGCTGGTGACTCCGGTCCCGGCGATGAGGGCGGCTTCGACAACTGGATCATCGTCGACTCGATTACCTCGGATGGGACGACACTCTCGACGGTCTACGGCCATATGCACTCGGACGGCGTGCTGGTGGGCGTCGGCGATGAGGTGCGCTCCGGGGGCCTGCTCGGGCAGGTCGGCAATGCCGGTGGTTCGACGGGCCCGCACCTGCACTTCGAGGTCTGGCCCGGTGGCCGGCTCGACGGCGGGTCGCCGATCGACCCGAAGCCCTGGCTCGCTGATGCAGGCGAACTGGACTCCCCCGAACAGGCTCCGGCTTCGCCGAACGTGCAGCTGGTGGCGGCAGAGACTCCACTCGGAGCGGGCTGCACCGGTTTGACTCGCCCCGGTGGGAGCGCGCTCGAAGACGGTTCGGTGCCTGAGGAGTTCCGCGAGTGGATCCTCGAGGCGGCGGACACCTGCGATGCGGTCGATGCTCCGTTGCTCGCCTCCCAGCTGTATGCAGAAAACCAGTTTCGCTACGGACCGAGCTCGCCGGTCTCACCGGCCGGGGCACGCGGACCGGGCCAGTTCATGCCCGACACCTGGGCCGCGCTCGGCAAGGACTACGACGGTGACGGCGTGGCGGATGTGAACTCGATCGGCGACTCGGTCATGGCGATGGCCGACTACGACTGCCAGATGTGGGATCTGACGCAACAGTGGCTCCGCGACGGAAAAGTCCACGGTGGCGGCACCGCGCTGATGCTCTCGGCCTACAACTGCGGCCCCGGCGGCACCCTCGCCTCCAGCGGCGTCTGCGGCAACTCCGAGACGACGAACTACGTGCGCAGCATCATTGCCCGCCGCCCCGACTTCACGGGGGTCGAGCAGGCTCCGCGCCCACCGGCTACCGACTCACGGGTGGTCGATGCAGCCCTCGGGTGGTTGGGCACCGATTACGCCTGGGGCGGTGGTGATGCCAGCGGACCGACTCGCGGTATCAGTGATGGCGGGGTGGCCGACGCGCACGGTGACCACAACAAGCTCGGGTTCGACTGCTCGGGCCTGATCCTCTATGCAGTCGCACAGGCAACAGACGGTCGAATCGTTCTGCCACACCAGGATTCGGCGCAGGTCAGCGATCCTCGCGGCACACCGATCACCAAGTCCTCGGAATTGCGGCCTGGAGACATCGTGCAGCCGCGTCCCGGTCATGTGTGGATCTGGATGGGGGACAACGAAGTTGTCGAAGCACCCCAATCAGGGGGAAAGGTCCAAGTCGCCGAATGGACACCACCGGAAAGTGTTAGAGCTATGCGATTTGCTTGAGCAACAACGGTTTTCATACACCAGAACATCGGAAACGATGAGACACCAGAGAGAGGACACTACAGCGTGAGCGACGAATGGGACAAGGCCGAAGCAGCGGTACGCAGCCTCGCGGCCACCCGGAAGGTCGAGTCCATGATGGCCTCGGATCTGAGGGCATGGGCGTCGGAGAAGGGGCTCATGACGCGCACTCAATGGCCGAAGGTCAAGCGCGAACTCTACAAGCAATTCGACGTGGACTACGACGCACTGCGCGAGTGCGAGCAGCGCGAACGGGCCGAGTCGCTGGCGGCAGCGGCCGCAACGGCTCCGGTGGTCTCGCTGTCCTCGGCGGGCGACGAACGTGGATCGTTCGCAGTGGTCGGTGACGCCGACACCAGCGAAGTCGCCTGGTACGGCTCGTTCCACAAGGACGACCGAGTGTTCCGCCCGGGCCATCAGGACTCTGCCGATGAGGCCAGCGCCGGCAAGGCAGTGTTTCTCGCCTCGAAGGTGCGCGAACATCTCGACGCGCACGCGGTGCGGCTGCGCCTGCGGGTGAGTAGCGAACGCATCAACGGAGTGAAACTGGCCGATCTGGCGGCGAAGAAGCAGGTCATCCTCGATCTGGACGTGGTTCCGACCGGGAATATCGCCGAGCAGTGGTGCCTCGAGCCCGGCTTCGGCGAGTGGCGCGCGATTCGCCTGACAGATCTGGTGGTGACCCCATGATCCGGCGGATCGCGCTGATCGGCGTCGCAGTCGGGGCACTGACTATAGCGGGGTGCAGCTCCGACACCGAGCAGGATCAAGCATCCTCGAGTTCGTCGGCTCCGCCGTCGACCTCGACGGCGGCGTGGCCCCCCACCGAGGACACCGCGGCCTCGGAGACGCCGGAGGCTTCAGCCGCCCCAGAGCCACCGACGGTAGACACCGATGATCCGGGCGAACTCGGCGGCACGGTCGTGCAGACATGGTTCTCGTACGACACCAATACCGACACCAATCGCAACGACGCCCCGGTCCGCGCCGCTGATCTGGGTGTGCTGACCGACGAACTCGATACGAAGGTCCGCACCGACGCCGAGGTACAGGTCAAGGCCACGGGGGAGTGGGCGCTGTGGGCGTCGCAGGGCGCGACGGTCACAGCTGTGGCGGTCGAGGTCCCCAATCAGGGGCAGGCGAACACCAAGACGAAGTACCACGGCATGTACGAGGTGACCAGCACGGTCACCGATTCCAGCGGCACCGAAATCAGCAGTGATGTGCAGTACGTCGCTGTGGTGCTGACCGACAACGGCGACGGATGGCGCGTGTCGTCCGTCTCCACTGTGTGAGGTGAGCGTGATGGCTGACATCGCTGATTACAACCACGAACCGACGGTCGATCCACGTCGATTGCGGTTGCGCACCAACCGCCCGGCTGAACCGGACGCGCACGAGCCGGTGACCGAGGAGATCCCCGATCCGTACGGAGTCGGGGTGGACGCTCTCGCGGCCGCCGAAGGGCAGGGCGTTCGTACTCCGGCCCCAACTACACACGGATCACTGTTCGACGAGGCAACGTCCCCGGCATTGACTCAGCCTGCTCAGTGGGGATGGCGCGGACGAATCAATGCAGCCCTAGGCACGAAAATGGCACCCAAGCAGGACTCGACCGAAACCGGATACCGGGCGGCGATCGAAGCGATCCAGCGCACCCTGCCGGGCTCGGGTGTGGTGACAGTGGTCAACACCAAGGGCGGTGCTGGGAAGACGTCGACAGCGATCGCTTTGGGAGCGACACTCGGCAAACATCGCGGACGTGGAGTCGTCGCGGTCGATATGAGCGAATCCGGAGGCACCCTCGGCATTCGTGCTGCACGCACCACAGATATCGAGCGCACGACCTGGGACGTACTGGGCGATGCTAGCCGACTCGTCTCTGCCGAGGCCGAAGCCGGTGAACTGGCCTCGTATCTGCGATTGCAGCCCACACACGACGAGATCTTGGCCGGCGACACGGACGCCTCCTACGACGGCATCCTCGAGAAGAACGAATGCGCAGCTCTGGGCGCGGTGCTCCGACGCCACCGCGACCTGCTGATCATCGACACGGCCACAACTCCTCAGGCAGAAGCCTGGCAGTGGGCAGTGCACAACGCCGATGTGCTGGTCGTTCCGCTGCCGATGCGGCGAGACATGGCCCAGCACGCCTACGCGATGCTCGACGGCCTGGTCAAGCGTGGTCTCGACCATCTGGTGCGCACTGCGATCGTGCTGTTGTGCGCGACACCGGAGTCCGATCCAAGCCTCGAATCAGTCATCGTCGACGAGTTCGACGCTCTGGGCGTGCAGACCTACGTGCGGGTTCCGTTCGAGCCGGTGTTCGCATCGGGGGAGCGGATCACGCTCGAGACGCTGTCGCAGACATCGATCATCGCGTGGACGAATGTCGCGGCGATGGTGACCGATGCGCTGGCCGAGGCCATCAGTGAACGGCGAGTATGGCAGCGGCCGCAGCCGGTCCCGGTAGCAAGCGAGGAGCCGGAAACTCCGACGTTCACGCCGGAGGAACCGGAGCCCACACCCCCACCCGCACCTACACCCGAGCCGGTCGTACTCGTGACGGTCGATCCGGCCGCACTCACTGAATCTCCGGCGGAACCCGCAGCCGACGACCCGGCACCCGATGCCGAGGTACACCAACCACCGGTGCACTCGCGTCGTCCGCAGCCGCCCCAGCCGTTGAGCTTCAACCCCTACGCCTGACCTGTGTTTGTGAAAGGAATTTTCATGTCCCGCAAAGATTCTGCTAGTTCGCTTCCTCGGAGGGCGGCACGTACTGCGACTGTGTCCGCAGTTGCGGTCGGCATGCTGTTGCTGACCGCCGGCATCGCTTCTGCACAGGGAGCCGAAAACCCGTTGGACGGCATTACTCCGAACCTGGATGTGTTCGGCGGCGCGCTCAATGATGTGTGGGCACGCGTGGTTGCCGGTATCTGGGCTGCGTTTTTGGCTGCATCCGGGATCAACTTGATCGCGGCGCTCTACAAGATCCGCAAGGCCCGAGCAGGGGGCTACCAGAGCGAGCTGAGCGATTCGATGGATTCCGCCAAGACCGCCGCAGTCGCGTTCGGCGCCATCGCCGCGGCAGGCGTCATCATGGGCGCCATTTTGTTCGTCGTCAACGGCAGCTGACCGGCCGCATCACCGAACTCGATTCGACTTCTAGGAGATTCGCATGGCACCCGATTTCAGTTCGATCAAGCCAGGTTCCTCACCGTCGGTGGCGGCCACATCGTCCTCGAGCACCGCAGAACCGGGTAGCTGGAAGGCTGCGTACAACCGCATTCCCAATTGGAAGAAGTACGGCTTCCTCACCTTCTTCGTTCTCTCGATCGTCGTGGTCCTTGTGGCGGCGACGATGGGCGGTGGCGGAAGCACGAGCTCCGACACGGTGCGGACCGGTCACGGCCCGAACGAGATCACCAATGGCATCCCGCACGGCTACGACCACACGCAGGCCGGCGCACAGACCGCCGCCACGAACTTCATCCAGGTAGCGAACCAGGTGTCTCTGGGACGCATCACCGCCGAAGATGCGAAGAGCAATCTGGTGGGCAGCGAGGCGACCGATGCCTTGACCGCTGTTCTCGACGACAGCGCATCGCAGGCCGAGGAGACGGTGATGAACGTCCTCCCGGCCTTGGTGAACGTCACCGACTATTCAGACGACCGCGCGGTGGTGTCGGTATGGGCGGTCTCTGCAAGTCAAAACGACCTGAGCGGCACCGGCAACGTCAGCGTCATCACGATCTGGGCAACGACGACCGTGACCGTGCAGTGGGAGAACGAGGACTGGAAGGCGGTCGACTGGTCATTCCGCACTGGCCCCGAACCGTCCGAGGTGTCGTTCCCCGAAGGGGATTCCACGCTGGCCGAGTTCGGTGCAAACGGCCTCTACACCTTCTTCGTGGAGTAGCTGATGCGAACCCTTGTCCGTACATTTCTTGCGGCGTTGCTGGCGACGCTGGCGACGCTGGCGACGCTGGCGCTGGCATCGAGTGCTACACCGGCGTTGGCGCAGCCGCTCGATGCCGCCGCTGAGGGGTGGCCCGCCGGGATGCCCGAAGAGCTGAAGCAGTTCTTCCCTGGTCACCCGGAGTTCGACGCGGCCGGGTGGTCGACCGATCCGGAGTGCGCGGACAAGGGTGGCGACTACGGTCTGTATCTCGGCCAGTACCTCCGCTATGACCAGCGGATCATGTACTGGGCCGCGCCGGTAACGCAGCGCGCCGCTCAATACTCGGAGCTGATGGGTGTCTCGGAGGACGAAGCCCGCCAAGCCGTGCTCGACGGTAAGGAGCCGACCAACTGGCCCGACTCCTACCCCTCTGGCGACGACAGGTACTCGCCGCCGAAGGGCATGTGCGCCGGTGATCTGGCGAAGTGGTCCGCACCGGCCGGAAACCACTGGAGTTTCACCTGGGCTACCCAGCCTGATGCCGCGTCCATAGACTTGATGAAGCAGCAGGAGTATGTGGACAACCTGCCTGACGACATCTTCGAAAATCCATGCAGCGATCACGAGATGCTCTGCAACCGTGCATATTTCCTGGACTGCGACAAGGCAAACGCACTTAACAATGTGAACCAGTGCCGTGGTTGGAATATCCAAATAGGCAAGATGTTCGGCGGGATCTGGAACTGGAAGGAACAGAACAAGGACATCGCTGACAGGTTCGTGGACCTGGCAAACCTCGGTGGGGTCGTCCTCGAGGCGGTCACGCCGTTGCACATCAAGCTCGGCGTCAGCGCAGGACTCGCGGGTATTGACAACGCGGCCGCGACGATCGCGTTCATCAGTGATCCCGGCAGTGTGATCGACGACTGGGCGAACAGCACCAAGGAAAGCGCGGTGTCACTGACCACCTCGGTCCTCGAGGGGTTGTCGAACATCAGCGAGTTCAATCCTCGTGATGAGAATTTCCTGAAGTGGTACGCGATCAGTTGCGGCATAGGCGTATTGGTTATGTCGATCACCGCGTTCTTCACGATCTACCGCACGTCCACGCAGAAGTCGACCCGAATGGAACTGGCCTACAGCCTCATCGGATACGCGCCCATGGGGCTGGTGTGCATGATGTTCGCGCCGGCCGCCGCAGAGCTGCTGGTCCAGCTCTCGCACGGTCTCACCACAGTGCTGTCCGGTCTGCTGAAGCAGGACATGGAGCAGGCCGTGGTGTCGGTGTCGACAATGCTCGGAGGTATCACCGAGGACACCCTGGTCGGCGGCCCTATCGCCGCGATCGTGTTCTTCGGTTTGCTGTTCCTCGGCGCGCTGAGCTTGTTCTTCGGCATGTTGATGCATGCCGCGGCATTGCCGATCCTGGCGGGTCTGGCTGGAGTTGCTTTCGGGCTGTGGATTCATCCCGTCCAGCGGAAGAAGGCTATGCGGCCGATCTTCGTGTTCGTCTCGATCGTGTTCTCCAAGCCGGTCATCTTTCTCGGCCTCGGGTTTTTGACCGCTGTGTTGATCGACAGCAGCTCGGGTGCCTACGTCGGTGGCGACCTCGCCTCGCTCGGAGCATTGGCGATGACAGCAGTGTGCATCGGCCTGGTCGGATTGGCCCCGTGGTCGCTGCTCAAGTACGCCCCGTTCATGCCGTCGAGCGAGGATTCGGAAGGGTTCGGCGACACGGGATCTGCGACCGGTGAGGGGTTGGGCAACACGTTGCAGACCGCTCAGATGGCGATGATGGGGCGGCATGGCGGTGGTGGAGGTGGCGGTGAGATCGCCTCGGCACGATCGGCAAGTGCCGCACCGTCGCCGTCCGGCGGTGGTGGCGGTGGGGGGAGCTCGCATTCGTCGTCGAGCGGGTCGACGCACCACTCCGGAGGGTCCGCGTCCCACCACTCGGGTGCTGCCGCAGGTCATAGCGGCAGCGGTCACGGCGGCGCACACTCACGCAAGCTCATGTCCGCGGCCAAGGGTGCGTCGGGCACGCTCGCGACGGCCGGGGTCGGTGCGGTCATGGTGGCTGGCACCGTTGGCGGCGCAGCGCTGAACAAGGCGGCGCAGGCAGCGCAGAACGCCCCTGAACAGGCCGACAACACAGGAGGTCAGTGATGAGTGACAGTGAGCAGCGCACGTCGATCCTCGGCTCGGAGATTGCTCGTCGGGGATTGATCCCCGTTCCCGAGCCGGTGCTCGCTGCGTACGCAGCGGCGTTGGTGCTCTCCATTTTGCTCTTCCTCAATTTCGGATCGACGATCTGGACCTTGGGCGGTGTCCTTGCGGTGGTGGCCGCCACGTTGGGTGCGACCACCGACATCAACGGTCGCCGATCGTGGGCCGCAGAGAAGCTGCGCCGACTGCGTGACCGGCTGCGACGCAAGGCCGGTGAGCACATCTTCCGTACCCAGGGTGACGAGTTGTACGGGGTGGCTGGGGCGGATCCGGGCTGGGAGCTTCCGGTGCCGCTGGGTGACGTCGTACCGCTGGATCTGACCGACACCGGCCTCGATGACATGTTCATCCTCGAGCACAAGACCCCTGGCGACAACAACTACTACTCGGTGGTTCTGTCGATCCAAGGGCTGGCTGAGGGGCTCCGCGGTGCGGCGGAGTGGGCGGTGACCTCGCAGGCGTTTTCGCGGGCGGCGGCGTCCTTCGCTCGCCGGTCCTCGCTGATCCGGGGCCTGGAAATGGTGCATCGGTCGGTGCCGGCGGATCTGACTCCGCATGTGGCGTGGATGGAAGGTGTCGTCAAAGCGAACCCGCACGTGGACCGGGTGCTGCCTGCGATCGAGTCCTACGGCCAGCTCATCGACAACTTGGCTCCCGAGTCGGAGGAGCATCGTTGCTACGCGACGTTGATCTTCCCGAAGTCGATCGAGCTGTTGTCAGCGGCCGGGGCGGTGTCCAAGCGTAAGGACGTGAGCGTCAAGGCTGCTATTGGCCAGGTCATCGTTGACGAGACGATGCGGGCGGTCGGTGCCCTACAGGCTGCTCGGCTCGGGCAGGTGCAGGTGCTCGGCCAGCAACGGGCCTGTGCGGTGTTCCGGGCGATGCTCGATCCGTCTTACGCGCTCGATGCCCATCGTGGTGCCAGCTGGGAGAACTGCTGGCCGTCCTATGTCGGTGGGGATCTGTCGGTGCGGGTGTCGGACCGTTGGGACACCCGTGTCGGGTTGATCCGGCCCGGGTCAATCGAGCCGATCCCGTTGCACGCAGAATGGCTCTCGCCGCTGTTGACCGGCGTCGATCCGGACCCCGGTGATCCGGTGGACGGGGTACCGGCGCAGCCGACGATTCGCACGGTCAAGGTGCGGATGGATTTCGTCGATGCGGTCAAGGCTCGGCAGGCAGCGCGCAAGGATGCGACCGAGGATGCGGCGCGCCAGTACAAAGAACGCAAGAAGGGGCAGGTCACCGACGGGGCCTCGGAGGTCATGGCGTCGGCGTCGATGCGGCGCCGGGAAGATCTCAAGCCGGGATCGGGCCACCACGGGGTGATTTGGTCGATGGCTGTAGCGGTCACCGCGCCGGATGAGGATGCGGTGATGCGGGCGTGTGCGCGGCTCGAGCAGGCCGCTGACCAGGCCGCGATCAAGGAATTCACCTGGTACGACGACAGCCACGATGTTGCGCAATTTCTCACGGTGCCACTCGGCCGCGGGTTGGCGGCCACGAAGTTCACACGGATCAAGGGGATCTGATGCCGTCACTACGCAGTCGCAGGAAGCCCGCTACGTCGACATTTCCGGAGAGCGCGGAGACTGCCTCGGCCGTTGTTCCGCGGAGGCGGGCACCGAAGCGCAATAAATGGCTCGATCGGTGGGGTTGGTATGAGCCTCGCCCTGAGGGGGTGTGGTCGACGACCCGGCAGTCTGAGGCGCTGAATTTGGCGACCACCCGCAAGAACGTGCGCCATGAAGGGCTGGTCTCCGGCCGGAACCTGATGTCGAATGCGCTGGTCATTACCGATCCTTTCGCCCTGTACGGCAGCGAGATCGAGAACATCAACGTCGCGGTGGTCGGCGATATCGGTAAGGCGAAGTCCTCGCTGATCAAGACCGCTCTCGGGCTGCGGCAGATCGCGGCGGGCCGGCAGGTCGTGGTGATCGACAAGAAGCGTCAAGGCGATCGAGGTGGCGAGTACACCGAGCTGGCGAAAGCGCTCGGGGTGCCGTCGATCAAATTCAAGACCGGCGGCGATGGGGCACGTCTGAATCTGATGGACCCGGCGATTTCGTCGTCGGTGACCACGTCGGGCGGCATCGTGCCCGCAGGTCAGGAGGTGTTGATCGCCGCTGTCCTCGAAGACACGATGCAGCGCACGCTGGTGCAAACGGAGATCGCGGCGCTGAACCTGGCGTTGCGGCTGGTCAACGAACGGGCGCGTCAGACCGGCACCGAGCCGATTCTCCGCGACGTCGCCGACCTGTTGTTGTCCACTCCCGACGAGGCGACCGAGGCGTTCGGTGAGGTGTGGGCAGAAGAGTCGCGCCGGTGGGGGCGTGATCCGGGTTTGGCGCTGCGGCAGCTCTGCGACGGTGATCTACGCGGGCTGGTCGATCAGCCGACCTCGGCCGATGTTCGCAATGCGCTCGATCATCCGCTTGTGCACTTCGACGTTTCCGAGCTGCCGAACAAAGGCCCCGCGCTGCGGGTGGTGATGACGGTCATCAATACGTGGCTGTCGAATGTGCTGGCCGCGAGGTCGTCCGAGCGTAAGCAGACGGTGTTGATTGTCGAAGAGGGCTGGCACATCGCCGAAGGATCGACCGGCAAGGTCTTCCGCGACAATATGAAGCTCTCGCGCGGTCTCGGACTCTCGACAGTCTCGGCGTTCCACCACATCGCGGACCTGCCTCCGGATTCTCCGGCTCGGGCGTTGATGCAGGAAGCGGGCATCGTGTTCTTGTACGGGCAGGATCGCGTCGATGATGCCGAGCAGACGGTGCGGATGTATCACCTGCCCGAATACTGCGTTGATCTGCTGATGTCGATGCACAAGGGCCAGTGCCTCGTGGTGATGGGCAAGTCCGATCCGGTGCTGATGAAGCACGAACGGTCTCCGTTGGAGATTGCGCTGACCGACACCGATGAGGTCATTCGCGGCGAGTCGACCATGCTGGTTGAGCAGATCCGCCTGCCCGACACGCTCGAGTCGGAAGCGATCGCTGATCTGGTGGGGGCGGCGCAGTGACCGAACGTCCAGAGATGAGGCCGGCGCGGCCGGTGATCCCGGTCGGGACCGGCCCGGTCGTGGCGCTGGTAGGTGGTGTTTTGTGGACGGTGTACGTCGGCGGCGCAGCCGCCGGGGTGGTCACCGGCGCGGGTCTGGTGTGGCCGGAGGGGCTCTACGGGTCGCTGTCGGTGATGCGGGCGTTGATCCTCACCCCGGGGGATCCGACCGTGGGCTGGCCGGAAGGCGATCGGCCGGGCTCGGCGACCGCGACATGGGTATGTCTGGTCGTGGCGATGTTGCTCTACATGACCGCGGTGGTGATGATCGTCGGCGAGATCTCCGCACGTCAACGCGCCACACGTCGCCGACAGCAAGGTTTCGCGGACCCGACAGAGCTGCGGCGGCGGGGTTTGGATCGCAAGAGCGCGGTCAAGGCGGCCAAGGCGAATCGGCCGAGCCTGAGTGATACACCGGCCCGCAAGCTCGACGCGCACGTGGTGGCGACACGGGTCGGCGCACTCTACGGCGAGCACGGCACCGATGCCGAGGTGTTCACCCAGTACCGGGACGGCGCGCTGGTGGAGGGGCCGACCGGGTCGGGTAAGAGCTGGCGTTTGGCTTGGCAGCGGATCGTCGAGTCGGTCGGGTTCGTGCTGGCCACGACGACGAAGCCGGATCTGTTGTGGTCCTCGGTTGGGCAGCGGTTGGCGGTCGGGCCGGTCGAGGTGTTCGACCCGGAGGGCATCACGCGGTGGCCGACGCCGATGCGGTGGTCGCTGTTGGCTGGCTGCGGTGACCCGGACACTGCGATTCGGCGTGCGGATGCGTTGGTGCAAGCTGTTCCGCTCGGAGATACCAAGAACGGCGGCTATTTCTCGGCGAACGCGGCGAAGTATCTGCGGTGTTGTCTGTATGCGGCGGCGGTGTCCGGTGGTGATGTGACGGTGTTCTACCGGTGGGCGATGCAGCGGCAGGTGCCGAAGGTCAAGGAGATTTTGGACCGGGATCTGCCGACGTGGAGCGTGGAGTACTCCCAGCTCGGCGGGTCCGGCTCCGATTCGGTCGATGATGTGATGTCGACGGTCTCGACGCTGCTCGACCCGCTGGCCTCGCCGAAGCTGATGGCGGCGGTCAATGTCACGGCGGTCGAGTCGGTCGATATCGAGAAGTTGATCCGTGCCGGTGGGACGCTGTATCTGCTTTCGGAGGGCTCGTCCGGTTCGAGCGCGCCGATCGTCTCGGCATTGGCAGCTGAGGTGTATTACCTGGCCAAAGAGATTTCGCGGGAATTCCCTGATGAGCGGTTCGATCCTCCGGTGCGGCTGGTGCTCGATGAGGTCAACAACGTCGCTCCGATCCCGGATCTGCCGGACAAGATCACCGACTCTGGGGGTCGGGGTATCTCGATCTGGGCGTTCTCTCACGGTCAGGAACAGAACATCCGGCGGTGGGGTATGAGCGCGGGGAAGATGTTCACGACGAACTCGCCGGTGCGGATCGTTCTGCCCGGCCTCGGTGACGTGAACGAACTCGAGCAGATTTCCCGGCTGACGGGCGAGCGCGAGGAGTGGTGGTCACCGAAGCAGGCTCCCCGCCAGAGGAAGGTGATGGCCGACTCCGAGATTCGGGGGATGCCCGCCGATCAGGCGTTGATGATCTATCGCGGATCGGCTCCGATCCTGCTCCACCTGCCGCTGGTGTGGAACATCGAGCACTGGAAGAAGCGCGTGCTCGAGTCGCGGGAGGTCTACGAGTGGATCTGCGAGACGGGCGAGCTGCCTGATTGGGCGTGGTCGTGCGCAAGGGGTGAGGTGGTGATCGGGTGAGCTACAAGCCGGGACGGTTGTCGTGGCGGCATCTTGACCAGGAGCAAGCGCAGGCGTTGTGGGTCGAGCTGATCGACTGGGTGGAGTGGTTTCGCGGCTGCTATCGGCTGACCGATCGGATCAAAAGTTGCTGGTACCGGCATCCGAAGATGGTCGAGGAGCTCACTGCGGCGATGTCGGCGCACAAGGTGGCCTACGAGCAGCTTGCCGAGGATGCGACGCATTCGTGGTCGCCGGGAAGCTGGCACTACCAGGTGTATATGCCGTTGTTGCAGCGTTTGGCGACGAACTCGGACGAGTTCGCGGACTGCATCGACGGGAGCTGCGAACCACCGACAGTGCAGGTCACGCTGTTCGACGGGGTGCAGGAGTGGATCGCGGCGGACGTCGCGGCGCGGCCGACACCGATTGCGGCAGCGGTCGCTGCCACCGGTTCGGTGGGGGGCTCGACGGCTACGACGATCGATGCAGCGCAGATGGTCGATCTGATCGATTCCGGTGACGCGGATCCGGTCGATGCCGATGATGAGTTCGGACCAGTGTCATACGACGGTCACGTGTGGCAGTGGTCGGACGATAGGGAGGCATACGTGAGGAAATAAGACTGCCGAGGGATACAGGCCTGGCTCACCACCTGGTCTTTTTCTCGGGGATGGTGGCGGCAGCGGAAGTGCCCGCCCAGGTGCCGCGACCGGCCACCACAACACCGATACGGCTTCGATCTGGCATCCCCCCGTCCAGATCGAAGCCGTGTCTTTGTCTCTACGGTCACACTCGTCGTGTGCGCTGCGCGGTGTGCGCCATGTCGGGCTGGTGCTGCGGTATGGGGTGGGCGCTGTGCTGCTGACGCTTCTGCTGTTCAAGCAGTTGGCTGCGGTGGCGTTCGATATGAGTCCAGTCCAGTCCAGTGCGGCGGTCGTTCGGCCGGCCACCGGCGAGGGTGGCGTCGTCGGTGACGTGGTGGGCGCTGCGGTAGGCGGCGGCATCGGCGATGGTCGCCCGCCACAGGTCAGCGTTTTCTGGATCGTTCGGGCAGGGGCCGAGGCTCGACTGTGCCCAGGTCGGGGCGGTGTCGTCGGTGAGCTGGTCGCGGTAGTCGCGGTGCAGGTCGGTGATGGTCTGGTAGTCCTGGCGGATCTGCTGGGCGAGGTCGGCGTCGATGGTGTCGGCGCCGGAGACGGGCGCGACGATCCACTCGGGTGCGTCGGGGTGGGTGAAGTCGCGGCCGTCGGCGGCGATGCGGTCGAGTTCGGCGAGCAATGTGGTCGCCGGGGCGGTGGCCCCGGCCCGTTGTGCGAGGTCGGTGACGATCTCGTCGACGGTGGCACCGCTGATGTGGTGGATGTGTTCGATACGTCCGGCGATGGTGTGTGCCCGCTCGTCGTCGGTCTGCAAGGCGAGGGTGGGCAGGTGCTCCGCGATGGTGTCGTGGTGCGCCTCGAGCCACTCACCGTTTCGGCGGGCAATCAGCTCGGTCAACGGGCGGGCCATGTCGGAGCGCAGTGCAGCGGCGGTGATGTCGATGCCCTGTTCGGTCAGTCGCTCGCGGTGCCAGGTGAGCAGGTTGATCGGGTCAATACCGGCTTGGACGGCGCGGTGGAACTGGCGGGCAAGCAGGCGTGCGGAGGCTTCCGCAGCGATCCGGTTGCCGGTCTCTTCTCCGAATGCGGCAGTGGCGAGGGTGCGGACTCGCTGCGTTTCGAGTAGCGCGGAGGTGTCGCGGTAGCGGCGGATCACCTCGCCGATTCCGGTGTCGTCGGCGGCGGCGTGGTCGGTGGCCTCGGTGTAGCGGCGGGCGCATTCGACCGCGAACTCGTACATCTCGGTATCGGTGTCGAGGAGACTGCGGATCGGCAGCGGCGGCAACGCCGGATGGTCGTGGAACTGTCCAACGATGGTGCGGGCACGGTGGGCCAGGACCGCGCCGACGTCCTTCGCACCCCGCAGCGGGCCGATGGCGACGGTTTCGCCGAGCACGGCGCGGGCACTGTATCCGTGGTCGTGGGCGTCGGCGAGCACCTGTCGTAGTCGCGCCCATCCTTCCGTTCCGTCGACCATGCGCACGATCGGCTCGGGCAGAGTGCGGCGCATTTCTGTGTCGAGTGCGTCGTCGCGCAGGCGTCGCTGTGCGGCGAGGTATGCCTCGCGCAGGCGTTCCGGGTCGGCCGCGTGGGCGGCTTGTTCGGCGAGTTCTTCGGTGGCGGTGCGGTGGCTGTTGTCGGTGGCCACGATGGTCTCGAGGATCATTCGGCCGGTCGAGATGTTCTTGTCTGCCAGGTGTGGACGCTCGGTGTCCTGGTCGACGTCGACGTCGACGGGGACGTAGAGATGGTTGTCGGTGCGGGCTCGGGTGACGGCGACGTAGAGGCCGGAGCAGTCCATGCCGGGGGTGGTGACTGTGTGTGCGGTGTCGACGGTGACGCCCTGGGCGCGGTGCACGGTGGAGGCGTAGCCGAGCTCGACCCGGCTGGTGATGTAGTCGGCCGGCAGGGTGATCACGCCGCCGTGTTCGAGGTGGCGCACGGTCAACGCGCCGCGGTCGGGTAGTACGTCGACGACCTCCCACAAGTCGCCGTTGCGGACGAAGGCCCCGGCTTTCTTGCCGCCGGAGGGGACCAGATCGTGGCGGTTCTCGCGGGTGAGCACGATGTCTCCGCGACCGGCTCGAAGCTCGTCGGACAGCTCGATCACCACGGTGGTGTCGGCGGTTCGGTCGTGCTGGCGGGCGGTTTGGACTTGTAGGTTCGCTGCTCGCACGTCTTCGCGGGTGGGCAGCATGACGAGGGAGTCTTTTCCGTCGGCGAGGTCGTGCAGGTAGTTCTGCACTGCGTGGCCGATCATTTCTTCGCGTGTTCCCTCGCGCACGAGCTCGCGTTCGTAGAGCAGATCCAGGCCGGTGCTGTCGCCGGAGCGCAGCAGCAGTGAGTTCTCGGCCTGGGCGATGTCGTCGCCGAACCGGACGACGGTGGTCAGCTGGGGTGCGTCGGTGTGCTCGGCCAGGTAGCGCAGCAGGCCGCCGGTTTCCACGGCGTCGAGCTGCGCGGGATCGCCGACAAGACGCACGACGGCACCACGTTCTTTGGCGATGTCGACGACGGCAGCGAGGTCGAGGGTGGAGGCGAGGGAGGCTTCGTCGACGAGCAGCATGGTGCCCGGTGCAATGTCGACTCGGCTGGTGATGGTGCCGGGACGATTGCCGATGAGTCCGCGCCAGGGGAAGGTCAGCGAGGCCAGGGTCAGGCCAGGAACACCAACTTCTTCGCCGAGAGTGTCCGCTGCAACAGCCGAGGGGGCAAGGGCGATGACGTTGTGTCCTTCGGCCTTCCACGCGTCGACAACAGCCTTCATGCTGGTGGTTTTTCCGGTGCCTGCGGGGCCGATTCCGGTGGCAAGTAGCGCCCCGGATTGTAGGAAGTGTTCGGTCAGGGTGCGTTGTCCAGCGTTGAGGTCGCGTCCAGTGTCGGTGCGCATCTGCTCGTAGACGGACGTGATTGTGGTGGTTCGGGCGGTGAAGACGGTGGGCTCGCTGGTCGCCGAGATCATCATGGATTCGGCGTCGAGCAAGGTCTGGGAGCTGTGCTTGTGGCTGCCGTGGTGGGACAGGACGAAGTCGCCGTCGCGGCGGCATAGTCGTCTCGGTGTGGCGGGAAGTTCCGTCCGGGGAGTGGTGACCGAGAGCTCCAATACTCGCGCGGTGAGCTGGTCGATGGCCGTGCGGTACGTGTCGATGCTGGGGAACTTCTGTCCGGCCAGGTGCGCTTGGGCGGCGGAAAGTACGTGCGGGAGCTGCCAGCGGGACCGCTTGGACTCGAGTTTGGTCAGTACCGCACGGGCATCGTTGTCGAGGCTGCGGCCTTCCGGCTGTGCGGCGTGATCGGTGGAGAGTGCGTCGTGAACAAGTTGATCGAGAGCTGCATGTCCGCCGAGCAGGTCGGCGGCTCGGGTGCGCCATTCGGCGCGCATTTCGGCCAGGGATTTCGGCTCGGCCTTGCCTTCTCGGGTGTCCAGAGTGGCCTGTTGGTAGAGCTGGTACATCACCTTGGCGGTGGGCATTCGCTGATATTTGGCGCGGTAGTCGGCGACTAGTTCGTCGCGGCGAGCCTCGATTGCGGTGCGGCGGGAGCTGAACATGTTCAGTACTTCCGCCGGGATGGCGGCCAGTTCCACGATGGGTTGCTTGCCTTGTTCGACCTGTCGAGTGGCGAGGTCGAGGCCGAGTTCGGTGTTCATTCGCTGCATGACTTCGGCGTTGAAACGTTGTGAGGCGGAGACGGCGAAGCGAAAGAGCGTGGACCCGTCGACTGCGCGCCACTTTCCATCCTCGGTGGCCTGCGTCTTGATGGAGACGACCGCGTGGGTGTGCAGGTTCGGGTCGCCGGCGCGGGAGTCGAAGTGCTTGTACAGCGTGGCCACGAAACCGTTGGCGTCGATCTGCTCCTCACTACGGAGCCCCACTCTGGTGAAGCATGCGTTCTGTTCGAGCCAGAGCAGCGTGTCTTTTACGGTCTGGTCAACGATGCGTTCGATCTCGACGCGCAGATCGTTCGGGGCGATGGCCCACAGGCTCGATACGCTCTTCGGTGGGGTAAATACAAGATCTTGTCCGGCCACGGGGTGTCGAACTTTTCCCTTCTCGTGGGCGATCCAGTTGCGAAGTTCGGCTTCGTTGGCGACCGGGCGGCCGTGCTTGTCCTGGAACATTCCTCCGGCGATCCGGTCGAGGATCGCGGACGATTCTTCTGCGGTTGCGGCGCGATTGTGTGCCTCGACGAACTCCGCAAGTTCGGCAGCGTGCCGGGTGATGAGCTCGACATTGTTCTTGAAGGTGGGGAACTTGCGACCCAGGCGGGCGAGGCGGATCGCATCCTCTGATGGCACTCCGCGACGCTGCAATTCCTCGATGATGGTGTCGGCATCGGGGTGCAGTCCTTCACCGAAGAGCGCCTTCATTTGGGCTTCGGTGACCTCATCACCGGCGCTAATTCGTCCGAGACTGTCGGCGTGCAGATCGTCGAGAGTGTCGTTCAATCCGTCGAGTCCGGAGCCGAACCATTCTCCGGGCGGGGTGCCGTGGGCGGTGTAGTAGTCGGTCAGCTCTCCGCCACGTTCACGCTCGCGGTCGGCTGTCGCTACCTGACGTGTCAGGTACTCGTAGCCGTCCGCTGCATGCAGGACGTGGAGGGTCATCACGATCAAGATCGTAGCGTCAGAATCACGCTGGTCGGCGGCAACTCTCCCGAATATCTGTAAAACAGCAAGAGGTGTGTCCCCTTTCTGTGCTGCATGAGTGCATACGGGGGTGAGATTCCGATACGGCGAATCCGGCGAGCTGCGCTCGCTGCATGTCACTACCGGATGATGTCGGCCTGCCCGGTTACGATCTTGAGAGATTGTTGTCTTCGGAAGGTAGGTCGCGTGAGTGGGTCGGGGGATTCAATGAGCACCGAATCGAAGGTTGTTTCGGCTCGGAGTCGGGCGCGATCGAAGCTGTCGGAGCGTCGAGCCGAAATGCTCAAACGCATCAGCGACAATCAGACTGACCTCGAGCGCGCGCTGGCGGCGCTCGCGAAGATCGACAAGGCGGAGGAGCGGCGGGATGCCGCGATCGCCAAAGTCACTGAGGATTTCGAGAAGCGCAAGCACACCGCGGAGCTGGCGGCAGGAAGGTCGCTCGCGAAGGTTGCCGAACGGGGTGAGACGTCGACCTCGATCTCGGATCTGGCGGGTCTCGATGCGGCGACTGTTCGGCGTTTGGTGAAGCTGGGCGAAGGCGCGGGAGCGTCGACGGCGCAGACTGTCAGCCGGGGCAAGACGACTGACCCCGATCAGAGTATCGACCGGGAGTCGTCCACTCAGGCGAGCTCGAGTGCGGCGCCTGCGTCGTCGGACCCAGTCCCTGACTCGACGGCTGCGAGCGAATAGAGGTCAGCAGCGGCGTGCGGCGGGAGCCGGGTGATGTGATCGAGCGGACCCGATTTTTCCGTCGCGTCGTGTACGGACCGGCTCCGGATTCTTGCCATCTATGGGTAGGCGCTCTGGGCGATGACGGGTACGGGCGCTTCTGGATTTCTCGCGGCGGGCAACAGATCGTCGTTCGCCCGCACCGGTACGCGCTCGCCCTCGAACTGGACCGGGCGTTGGAAGAGAATGAGGTGGCGATGCACCGGCGTTGCGACAATCCGCTGTGCGTCAACACAGGAACCGGCGATCCATTCCTCGCGCACGTGGTGCTGGCGACCTCCTCGGAGAACATGTCGGACATGGGCCGCAAAGGTCGCGGCGGTGGACGTCGATGGTGGTTCGGTGCCGACCGCGCCGAACGTGCTCGACGTTCCAGGGCGGTGCGGAGGCCGTTCTCAAGCACGGTTGGAGCCAACAAGCGATCGAAGCGGCGTTGTACGAAGGAACTCAAGGCACCCTGTGGTAGTCGGCGATGCTGTCGGCAGGCGGGTGCCGAGCCCGATGCTCGTCGTCCGGATCGACGAACGCAGATGATGAAAGTCGACCGCGCCTGTTTCGGCGGTTGCGGTCGCAGACGTTAGGAGTTCGAATGCAGCGAAGTGCGGTGGAGTCGGCATTGCTCGATGCGGTGCTCGATGCGATGCCGGTGTCGGACGTAGCACTCGAGGCTGCGGTGGCGGGCATCCCGATTCTCGACGTCCGGCGGTCTTCGGGTGTCGATGTGGCGCAGTCCAAGGAGGGTTGGGACATCTGATCGGCTTTCCTGATCCTTGTGACGCGGAGACAGTGACCGGCGCGCATTGTTGCGACGGCCTGGCACCGGGTGGACTGTTCTGCGCAGGTGTCACGGGAGGGGCCGGCCGAGGGGCTCGATGCCCCGAGGTCGGCGATGCGCATGCGTGCGGGTGGCCGGGCGTGGTGGTGTGTTGATGGGGCGAGGCCCCGCACCGGATCGGTGCGGGGCCTCGTGTGTTCTGTGGGGGTTTAGTTCTCGTCGGTGAATCCGAATTCGGGTAGTACGGTGCGGCCTGCTTCGAGGACTGTTTGCACTTTGTCGGGGTGCACGACGTTGTCGACTGCGGCGCGCATGAGTAGGGCGAGTTTGGGGATTTGGGTTTCGTGGGCGACTTCGGCCTCGATCGCTTCGAGTGCGACGGCGGCGCGTGCGCCGTTTCCGTTCGCGTAGGCGACGGTGGCGAGGATGGATAGCACGGCGAATCGTGCGTATCCGGCGGTGTGGCGGGCGGCGGCGGTGAGGATCGCGTCGGCGCCGGTGGGCTGGGAGAAGTAGAGAGCGACGTCGCGGGCGCGGGGGTTGTCGGCGAGGGTGACGGCGAGGGCGATGGCCTCGGTGGGGGTGAGTGCGCGGTGGTCAGTGACGGCGGCGCGGTAGGTGTCGAGGTTTTCGGTGTCGGTGGCTTGGGGGGACTCGGCGCGGGTGTGGCGGGCGTCGAATTGGCGGGCGAGCAATTCAGCGGTGTCGTCTGCGGGGGTGAGTTCGTCGGCGAGAGCGTCGCGGCTCTCTGCAATGGGTGCGCTTCCGGCGACGATGCGGGCGGTGGCTACTGCGCTCGTGTGGGGGTCGGCGAGGTGGGCGGCGGTGCCGCTGGGGAAGTCGAAGAAGAATTCTCCGGCGGTGTACTCGCTGAGGACGGTCGCGATGGGGACCTCGAGACCGAGTGCGTGGGCGCGCTTGGTGGCGGCGAGGAGTGTGTCCTCGGCGGTGTCGCCGTTGGGGTGGGCGCTGATCAGTGCGACGCTCACGGCGTCGGCCTGGGCTGTTTGCTTGAGCGTGTCGACGGCGCGGATGGCGGCGGCGGTGTCGTGGTCGACGCGGGCGATGGCGCCGACTCGTCCGGTGAGGGTCAGTGTGGCGATGACCAGTGAGTTGTTGGGGATCATGCCGAGCATGGCGGGCACGCTGGCGATGAACTGGGCGAGGTTGACGGTGGTGGGGTTGTTCTCTGCGTTGTTCATGCCTCAAGTTTACATCTGTTTTGGTGCTTTTTCGATGTTAAATAGGTGCTTTTTTGGTGTTTTTTGGTGATGGTGGTCACAGCGTTTTAGGGCTTTGACCTGGGATTTTGTGGTGTCGGGGGTGGTGTGGGGTTGAGGTGGGAGCGGGTTCCTCGGTCGGTCGGCGTGGCCTGGTGGACCGGGCGCGGTGGCCGCCGGGCAAGGGCGGGTTTTCCCTTGCGTGGTGGTCGGCGGGTCCGGTAGGGCCGTGTGCGGCGTCCGGGCGAGGGGCACGCGGGAACCGGGGACCTTGGGAGTGAGGTCGGGGGTCCGGGGGCGGAGCCCCTGGGATCAGTGGACCGCCGCTGTCGGCAGACGGGCCGGGGCACGCTACCGGCCAAGGGCGAGGGGGCACCGTCCGCCGGCCGCGGGAGCATACGTTTGCCGGCCCCGAGGCCAGGGAGGCCCACATCCGAATGTGCAGCAGACCCCGGACCGGGGTCTGCGTTGATGCCGCCCTCGACCGGAAGGGGGTCCGGGGGGCGGATCGCCCCCGGTTATTTCCTTGCCGACATGACTCGGTGTCCAGCTTCTGAAATGCTCGCGCTGAGGATGGGTGGAGAACCTGCGGTCCATGCTTCGGCGCATGTTGATCTATGTGGTGCAGTACGTGGTCGGGTTTCTCGGGGCTTGGGAGGGCGGTCAAGACAACGGTTCGGATCCTCAGTGCCCCGGCGAGAGAAGATCCGACGGTCGACGGAGATCGGTGACATCGGCTCGCGAGCCGGACTCCCCCGCACCGCAGCCGGTGCCGCGCCTGCTGGCCGCGGATGTGAACGCGTCAGGTGCGGGCGAGGACGGCTTCTTCTCGCGCACGGCGGCAGGGCCGCGTACATCGCCGACCTCGAGAGCCCGCTGACCTCGCAGAGCTGCGCGGCGCTGTACTGACCGGATTCGTAGTCGTCGAGCAGTCGCTTGTGTTGCAGAGCCGAGAGTTTCGGCTGCTTACCTTTGAGTCGGCCGGCCTTCTTGACCTCGGCCATTCCTTCCTTCTCGCCCTTGGGTGAAGGCATCGGGCGTACCCGATGAGGATTTCGGCCCCAGACGACGAGAAGGTTTCGGAGGAGCGTAGCGCCTGCAATCGGGAGGTTATCTGCAGTGCTCCATCCACACCTCTTGCGACGCCGTCTCACAGTCGATCGGGCCGTAGATCACGTCCGGTGCAGCAGGTCCCCCGTACCTCAGCTCGAACCGGTCCTCGGTGGTGTAGTCCGAGGGTTCCAGGATGACCGTGCCGCTGTCCCCCTGGCGGGGCAGGACGATCGAGGCCGTGTAGATCGAGTTGGTCTCCCATGTGTAGAAGTCGGCTCCCTTCTCGTCGCTGTCGATGCAGTAGCCGGCATCCTCATCCATTCCGGCCTCGTCGATCACGATGCCGTCGTCACCGCGCACCTTCCACAGGAACGAGCCGAAGATACTGGTGTAGTCGTCCGGCACGGTGTCGCCGGAGCGGACCGTGTAGTCGACCCTCAGGAACTGTTTGTCGGGCCCACCGTCGTACACGATCCCGGTGCACTGGGATCCGGGCATGGGGGTGAGTGCGTCGAAGGTGACACCGATCTCGATGCCGTTGCCCAGCGTCAGGGTGTTCGCCTGGCCGATTACGACGTCGGTGGCGCGGGGTGGGAGCGGCGCGGTGGTCAAGGTAGTGGTCCCGACTGGCGGTGGGAACGGCTCCACCTGAGGTTCAGTGCTGTCGGTACCACAGGCGACGAGGGCGACGAGGGTTGCGGGTGCGAGGATGAGGGCGAGCTTCGTCATTGCATTGCCTTTTTGACGGCCTTGCTTGCCTTACAGACAGTTTTACGGTAGTCCCGGTCCCACTCCAGCGGGAAGACCCGCTGGAGTGGTACCCGGAGCCGGACCTGATCACCGAGCTGACTGATCTCGACCCTTGCCCGCTAGATGATCACTCTGGGGGCCGAAAATTGAGACGTTCCGAAGCGAAGGTTGTCGACACAGCTAGAGGGGGTGGTTACCGTCTCGGCTGCATCCCTCGCCACCTCCCGGCCGCCGGCCACTCCCGCGCAGTTCCATAGACCCGAGGCGTGCACTCAACCATCGGTTTCAGTGACGCAGCGTGTCTCCCATCGACTCGGAATGCGTGCCGAGTCTGGTTGGGCTCGATCTCAGGATGTCGGAAGCAGCTCTTAGGATTCGATTCATGGTCGACATGCCGGAGACGTTGCATCACTACACCACGGCCACGGGCCTGATGGGGATCTTTGCGCCCCGTAGATTCGAGGGATGGGAGATTCCGGAGACCCGTTCGTTGACGTTGTGGGCCACTGACGCCCGCTACCTCAACGATGCAAAGGAGTTGACCTTCGCCGCCGAAATTCTTGCGACGGCGATGTCTGAGTTGGTCGATCACGCCGAAGCAGCCCACGCAACGCGCATTCATGAACTGGCGAATCGTGTCCGCAAGGGAGACTTCGTCGATCCGAATGTCGATAACTCACCCCATACGGCCTACGTAACCAGTTTCTGCGAGGAGCCAGATCTTCTCAGTCAGTGGCGCGGGTACGGCGGCAACGGGTACTCCATCGAGTTTCCCGCGGAGATCCTCAAGTCGTTTAAGGTTCCGACAATGGGTGTTGGCTTTCTTGATGGCTCACAACTCTTCAAAGTTCGGTACAAGATCGACCACAGCTTCATCGAAACAGCAGCCAAGGAGATCGTCAATCCGAGCAATTACGCCGGGGCTGTCCGCCGAATCGTAGAGTGCCTTGCCCAGTTCAAGCACCCCGCGTTCGAAGCGGAGACCGAGTGGCGCCTGATCTACTCGGCCGGCCACGACTACACAAAGAGTGATTTCCGCATCTCGGCGGACGGGATGCTGATTCCTTACCTGCAACTGCGATGCACTCCGTACACCAACCTCTATGATCCCACTGACGATTTCCTGTACTCGGGAAAGCTAGTGGAGTCGGTTTGGGTAGGCCCCAGCCCTGACCAGAAGCTTCGCGCAGAGTCGTTGGCGAGGATGCTTCGCCAATGGTCATTTTCTGATGTTCGAGTCGAGACGAGTGAGACTCCGTTCCGCGGTTGACTGGTCTGCGGTCCCTATTTGTTCACCAATTTCACCCAGCCCTTCGGTGGAACTATTTCGCATGCCGGGAATACCGTCTTGTCATCATAAGTATGCTCTCCCACGGGGAGGTTTTGGGCCAACGAAAAATCGCACCCACAAAAGTCGACAATTACATCCTTAAACCTTACTCCGGTAAAACGTACTTGGTCAGCTGTGAACAGAGCTTCCCTAAAAGTAACTAAAGCCGCATCTCGGAACTGTGGGCTGAGCTGAGCGAGCTTTCCGATGAACCTCGCTTTGGTGAAATCTATATTCACGCAGTCGAGGAACCGTGCTGATCCGAAAATGACACCATCGCCTGCAAACAAGGCATTTCGGAACTCAACCGTATCCCCGTTGAACCCGGTACGAACGAACCTCACGATCCCGCCGGTGGACTCTAGATCGTTGAAGCAAGCTCCTGAATTGTTAAATACAGTGTTCGAGAACCATACATCCCCGCCCGCGAATCGCACCCCTTCAAATGAGGTATTTGAGCAGTCGAAGACAGCGTCTGCGAATGTTACCGTTCGGCCAGAGAACTCGGCGAGCCGGAATGAGGCCCAGTCTCCGGTAAAGCGTGCGCCTGTAAATGTGACATGCCCACCGAACACGCATCCTGCGAATTCGGCGTTATGAAGGTAGGCACCAGCGAGGTCGAGGTCCATGTAGCTCCACGGACCGGGATATCGTCGCACCGAAGGCACCACCGGGAGATTCCGGAGGTGGGAGGCGAGTATCCGCACGATGGTCTCGCGCACTTCACGGTCGTTCATCAGGTACTCGTGGTGTTCCTCCGACCCGGTCTTGCTGTCCTTCTCCACCTTTTTCTTAAGGCTCGCTGGCCGGTCGATCCCGACAGCAGAGTCGAAGGGAGAACGTACGTAGCTACACAGCACGTTCACGCATGCATGCGCTTCACGCCGTCGCTGATCTTCGTCGATATCGAAGTCGTTAAGCCACTCGTCGGCAAGAGCCTCCATCGCCGAGACCCCTGTCAATCGTATGATCAAGGCCGGTGCAGCGAGTTGTTCTGCAATGGAATCGAAGCGCGCCCGGCGATCACGGATGATGCCGTCGCGCCGGTCGTCGTAGTCTTTACCGGCAGCGCGGTAGTCCGCTTCGGCTTTGAGATTGTTCGAGTCGTCAAGAGACTTCTGTCGACGGTAAGCAAGCAGCACACCAGGGACAGCGACCGCCGCGGCGCAGATCAATCCGACGGTTCGGCCGATGCCGGCAAGGTCCGCACTGAGCACTGCAACTCCATCCGGAGTTGACCACTCGGCTACCAGCAGAACCAGCAAAACAGCGACGATGAAGGCTCCGGCAGCAAGTCCGAAAATTGCCGACGGCGACGTGTGTTGGACTGTTGTCCAGGTGCGTTGAGGTCGTCGGTGCCGATCCAGCTGATTCAAACGCAAGCCTCCTAATCGATCGCGGACCCCGAATCCGCACAGTGAAGATAGAGAGTAATGGCGACTAGGGCTCGCTTCTGACTCGTACGCAGGGTTACGTACATCGCAGGCATGGATCTGATCGTGCTGGTTCGATCAGCTCTTCTATCGGGTGGTATTTGTCCATGCCCTGGCGTTAATCGTCAGACGGTGGCTTCCACTCTTGCGCGTCGTAGCGCCGCGTACATCGCCGACCTCGAGAGCCCACTGATCTCACAAAGCTGCGCGGCGCTGTACTGACCGGATTCGTAGTCGTCGAGCAGTCGCTTGTGTTGCAGAGCCGAGAGTTTCGGCTGCTTGCCTTTGAGTCGGCCGGCCTTCTTGGCCTCGGCCATTCCTTCCTTCGTCCTGGCCCTGATCAAGTCGGACTCGAACTCGGCCATCAATGCGAGCATGCCGAAGAAGAGCTTGCCGGTCGGGTCCGTGGGGTCATGGATGGACCCACCGATGCTCAACCGGGTGCCTTTCGCCTCGAGTTCGTCGGCGATGGCGCGCAGATCGACGGCGGAACGACCCAACCGGTCGAGTTTCGCCACGACCAACGTGTCACCGGTGCGACACGCGGCCAGTGCTTCGCGCAGACCGGGTCGTAGGCGGTTGCGGCCGGTGTAGCCCTTGTCGGTGTAGATCCGGTCCGGATCGACGCCGAGGCGTTTGAGCGCTGTGCGCTGCGCTCGCAGATCTTGGCCTTGAGTGGAGCATCGGGCGTACCCGATGAGGATTTCGGTCACCAGGCGACGATAGTCCGTCATAGGCCGCCTATCCGGGACCGACATGCAGGACGGTTAACCAGCACACCCTTCGAGGCCGTGATCTGTGATGGCGTTCGGGGGCGGGGCCGTTTCGGGTGTGCTGGTGGAGGATCGTCTTACAGGACACCTTCTCGCCGCAGGAATCGTTGTCATGAACGCGATCAGAAAATGCAAACAGAAGGCGGAAGAGAGCTGGGCCCGATGCGAGTCTGTCCAGAATCGAGCGTCCGATGCTCTGGTCGGCGACCTGGCCGACTTAGAAGCCCTACCGGATTCGTTCCGTGGACATCCCGTCGACGGCGGCCGTCGTGCGTCCGAACAGACGGCGCCGATACACGAAGTCGCGCCCCAATCGACTAACCGTTGAAACCTCAAACCTACGGTCCCGCAACTTTTGAAAATGCGATGAAAAAATTCATCACGACTTCAAGAGGTCGTTCAACAACGTAGTTGGTGCACCTCGTTTGGTACACTCAACTCAAGGTAGGAGGAGTAATGGGATTCGAAGTGTTCGACAAGAGGATGGCCCCACTGGCGAAAGCTCCCAGTGTGACCATCCAGAAGCGTGGAATCTTCTCCATCAACAAGGCCGCACACAAGCTCATTGGAGAGCCCTCGTCGGTGGAGCTCCTGTTCGACAAGGACAACCAGGTCATTGCGTTGCGTGAATCCGATCAACCGCACGCATACACGGTTCGGCCTCAGTCTGCGCGGAAAGACACAGGACAGGTCATCATGTCGGCGACTGCGTTTACGCAGTTCTATGACATTGACACGACCATCAGCCGCCGATACAAGCCATACGAGCAAGACGGAATGCTTTGCATAGACCTCAAGGGTCCGAGCATAGAAATCGTGGGGAACCGCTCGAAACGCACTACGGATAACCATTCGGAGGGCGACGACTCTTAAAAGACTTCTGGCCTGGTCCCGTTGGCGCGGGGCCAGACCAGTAACCGGTCCGAGGACGCGGTTGATGACTGTGCAAGTCTTCTCCAGCGTAGCGGAGTCCCTAGGGACGCGTGTCTCTACTCCTCATCCTCGGGCCAACTACCTGATGAGGAGGGCCTCATGGCTCCTATCACCAGCGCGTACGGGATCACTGGTCCCGTACCGTTCCTGGATGTCGATGTCACTGTCGACAACAAGTGGTTCCTTGATCCACGGGCCATTCGACTCCACCAGCGAGCGGATCCCTTCGCGGTCAAGGCGAACGAGTGCACCGAGACGTTCTTCGAGGAAGTCCTCGATTGCGTCACCCGAGGAGACGTCCGGCGCGGACTGTGGCTTCTTGAGCAGTTTCCCGAGCCATGGGAAACCCGGTTGGGTCTTGCAAAGAGTGGGTTCAGCGGCCATGGCGGCGCTAGCGAAGTCGGATCCTGGATCTGGAGGTCACTCAATGAAGACCTCAAGGCCTTCATCGTGCTTGGTCTTTTCAAAGAGATCGAGGAGTTGCCGCTCTTCATAGAGGGCATCGACAAGGACATCACATCGGACATCACGACACGTATCATTTTCGACGCGCTGGCCGAGTTCACGTCCTACATGGTGGATCAATACCCGGAGTTCACGGCCGGTGAGCATCGAGTAGAGACGTTCGGGTGCCAAGCGTGGGATTCTTCAACTCGCGGCTGGGTTGTCAAAGCGTTCGAGCTTCCCGTTGCAGCTGGCAAACCTCTTCTTCTCGTTCCCCAGGGATGGGCACGTCAGAATCTGCTGATGTCTGCCTCTCGCTATTACGAGACGAAGGTGCTGGGTTACGCCCAGCTCGAGCGGGCGGTACCACTGAGCACAGGCAAGCTGCTCAAGACGCCGAAAGATCAGTTGAAGACCGTGCCGGGGCTGGGACGCGGCCGAGTCACCAACCTCGATGTCACTCGTCGAGCTCATGAGAACAACAACGATCTCATCGCTGAGTTCAAGCAGTTCGTCGACATGAAGTGGACGCCGCCCGACGGCGACCAGCGTATCGCGTAGGACTGTTGTCGCGGCGGGCCTTGGCCCGCCGCGACGTTTTTCGCCAACCTATGTCGACGGGGCTCGAGCAGCCTTCAGTCGTGAATGAGTCGACAATGTCCATGGTTTTTTGCGCTCACCGTGGTCACCCACTGGACAGCTCCACGATGCGATACGGGTTGTTGTTCTCATCGCACCAATCGTGTGATCCATTGACGCTTCTAAAGTTTCAATCGGTGTTCACATGGTGCGGTGCGCCTCGCACGCAGATCATCGGGTCGAACGGTCCACGCTCTGCTGGGCGGCACCCAGAAAGAGAACACCCCGAATGGGTGACGGACCGACGCACTCTCGATGACGGCGCCGAACCCTACACTGTCCACGCAGCGCAAGACGACCGGGAACGTGCGGCCCTGGCCGCGGCGGCCGGACGACATGAAGGGTGGCATTCCGATCGACCCCGAACTCGGTGAGTGCTGGAGACCTGGAACGCGCACCCACGAACTCCACCGCCCTGTCGTACCAGTGAGGCCGACGCGTGGGTGAGGCGTGGAACGAGGTCAGCCTCAAGGACGCACGAGGTTCACTCGACAAGGAGGTCTACGCCGTGGTCGAGGACCTCGTGAAGAACAAAGGGTGGCGCCTGCGGGCACAGGGTCACAAGTACGCGGTGTACTGCCCGTGTATCGACGGTCGGGCCAACTTCATCACGCTGCCAGGAACGTCGAGGAACCCGGGAAACGCCGCCAAGCGGGTGAAGCGCTCCGCATCACGCTGCCCGGATCGGCACGAACTGATGAAGTGAGATCAACCCTGTTGCCAATTGACAACAGATGCGGAAATGCGCATGCTGGAAGCATGTCCCCGACCGAATTCGAGCTTATTTTCGTGACCCCGGACCTCACCGGCCCGGGTGACGACCGTGTCGCGATGGTCGAGGAGCATCTGGACGTTGTGGTCGAGTCCCACAGCGGTCTCACCCTCGCGACCGTCACGGCGGAGGGCGCCGACGCGGTCACCGCGGCCCTGTCCGCGGCAGCTGTACTGTCCGCGTGTGGGCTCTCGCCAGTGCGGTCCTACCCGGACATGGTCACCCGCCAGGACATCGCTGACCGTGCCGATGTCTCACGCCAGGCGGTCGGCAACTGGGTGCGCGGGGAACGTATGCAGTCCGACCCTTTCCCCACCCCGGTCAACCTGGTCGGTGGCGGGGTCTGGTTGTGGGGCGATGTCGTCGCTTGGCTCCGGCGACACGGACATGACATCGAGGACCTGAAGTTTCCTTCGATCGCCGAGCATGCCCGCATCGACACTGCCCTGCTGCAGACTCCGACGCGCTCGGCGACGTTCGCTGGGCATGTGACCCTGTCCGGCGAACGGGCCACTGCCTTGTACGCCCCCTCCGTCAGCGCACCCCACCAGCACTGGGCTGGGGAGAGCTTCCAGTCGAGCTACGCCCTCGCCATATGAGCGCGACCCCGCAACCTCGCACGGTCACCGACGCCCGCGAGCTGCTCGAGCTCGCCGAACTCACCGACATCGTCTTCTACGAAACCTATGCGCGACGCACCCCGGACGGCGAGGACAACCCCCTGGACATCCAGATCGCGCTACGCCGTGAGGAATTCGTCTTCGAGATCCGCTGCCGGGCTACTGTCGCCGGCGCCGGGGGCGAATACCTGACCGACGCGTCGGCCGTGTTCACTTTGCACGAGCCGATCGAAGCTCCCGACACCGTCGTCGCCGAATTCGTCGAACGCGTCGGGGTGATGTCCGTCTATCCCTACCTCCGTGAGTCCATCACGCAGTCCGCGGCCAAACTGGGCCTCGACCGTCCCATCCTGAAACTGCTTCGCCCCGGCGATGTCCACGTCACCCCCGACGATCAGGGAGCGAACGCCGCTGGTTGACGTGCCGTGGTGGTAGCCGGATTCGCGTTCGCCTCAACTCGGCGGTGAGAGGGAGGATCGAGCCCTGCGACTCTGATATGCCGCGTCATTTCCTTTCGCCGAGCGGTTATCCATGGCGCCCAGCACATGTGCACAGCCGCTCTGCACCGGCGCTGTCGAGCCGAGGCAAAGCGGACGGTGCAGGAACAAGCGCTGGAGGCGGTCAACTAGCCGGAGATGTCGTCGTTTCGATGTGGCACAGCCGCTGCGAGCGGGTCGGTTTCAGGCGGGCCGAGTGAGCAGTGAGGCCAGATCGTCGGGGATCGGCATCGGGGTCATCAACCCCGCTGCAGTACGTCCGGTGTTTCCTTCGGGGTAGCGACCTATCGCTGAGCCGGGGGCGGCGACCAGGATCCTGATGACCTGGCCCATGGCCTCGCGGCGATCGCGCTGGCGCAGTGCGAGGCCGAGCATGGCGAGGTGGTTACGCGTGTGCGGCCAGGGGTAGGGCTGGGACAGGATGTGGGCGCGTTCGAGGTGGTGCCAGCGTGCGGTGTTGTCGTCGGTGTGGCGGGCGGCGGTCATTTCCGCGATGTAGACCGTGCGTAGAGAGTCGGGCATTCGGCTCATGGCGTGGAGTCCTTCCTGGTGGAGTCGAGGAGCAGTGCGCCGAAAACGAGGACGACACCGCAGGTGATGTAGGTGTCGGCGAGGTTGAAGGTGGCAAACCATCCAGTGTGGAAATAGTCGGTGACTTTGCCGTCGAGGAAGCGGTCGATGACGTTGGCGGTGGCGCCGGCGACGATCGCGGCGAGACCGAGGGTCTGGAGCGGATGACTGTGGGGTGCGGTGCGCCAGGCGTACACAGCGATCGCCGCGGTGATGGCCGCGGTGACGGTGAGAACGACGGCGGTGGGGAGCTGATCGCCGAGGCTGAATGCGACCCCGGTGTTGTAGGTCAGGCGCAGTTGCAGCAGACCGAGATCGAGTGCCCGCCCACCGGCTAGCGCGTCGCGTGCCACCGGATCGAGGATCAGCGCAAGAGCAGCCAGCGCGCCGGCGAGTATTACGAGACTGCCGCGTCTGCGACGCTGCCCGGCCGGGGCACCCGAGGGTGTGGCAGAGCTGTCATCCAACGTCATGACCTGACTCCGGTGGCCGGTTCCGGCATCTTTGTCGATTGTGTGGCGGCGGTGAGGGTTCGGGCACGTCCGGCGCGGACCCCGTTGGCGATCACGACGATCTCGGCGACCTCGTGAACCAGGACGACCGCCGCCAGGCCGAGTACCCCGAACAGGGCCAGGGGCATCAGGACGGTGATGATCGCGAGCGAGAGGCCGACGTTCTGCAACATGATCGTTCGTGATCGTCGGGCATGCTGCAGGGCTTGGGGTAGATGCCGCAGGTCCTCACCCATCAGCGCGACGTCGGCGGTCTCGATCGCCACGTCGGTGCCCATCGCGCCCATCGCGATCCCCAGATCGGCGGTGGCCAGGGCCGGGGCGTCGTTGACGCCGTCGCCGACCATCGCCGTCGGCCGTGTACCGCGGAGGCTGTCGATGATGCGGGCCTTGTCCTCCGGACGCAGATCGGCGTGCACCTCGTCGATACCGACATCGGCGGCCAACGCTCGTGCGGTGCGCTCGTTGTCGCCGGTGAGCATCGCCACGGTGTAACCGTCGCGGCGCAGCCCCGCAACGACGTCGCGGGCTTCGGGACGCAGTTCGTCGCGCACCGCGATCGCCCCGATCAGGGCACCGTCGCGTTCGATGAGCACCGCAGTGGCTCCGGCGTGCTGCATCCGCTCGATATCGGCAGCCAGAGGGCCCGGGTCGATCCACCCGGGCCGGCCCAGACGGGCAGGAATGCCGCCGAGGTGACCGGTCAGTCCGGCACCGGGGACCGCGTCGACGTCCTCGGCGGGGGTGTAGTCGTCGACGGCGGCGAGGATCGCTGCAGCGAGGGGATGTTCACTGCGGGCCTCGAGCGCAGCGGCGACATTGAGGACGTCGGCGCGGGTGGCGCCGCCGGTGGTGGCGACGTCGATGACCTCGGGGCGGTTGCGGGTCAGGGTGCCCGTCTTGTCCAGTGCGACGGTGCGGATCCGGCCCAACGCTTCGAGGGCGGCACCGCCCTTGACCAGGACACCGAGCTTGGAGGCGGCGCCGATCGCGGCAACCACGGTCACCGGGATCGCAATCGCCAGCGCACACGGGGACGCAGCGACCAGCACTACCAGTGCGCGTTCGATCCACACCAGCGGATCACCGAATACGCTGCCGATCGCGGCGATCAACGCCGCGGCGACCATCACCCCCGGCACCAGGGGCTTGGCAATCTTGTCGGCCAGGCGCTGGGCCTCGCCCTTGCGGGACTGCTCGGCCTCGACGATCTTCACGATCTTGGCCAGCGAGTTGTCCTGCGCGCCGGCGGTGACCTCGACCTCGAGCACGCCGGTGCCGTTGATCGACCCCGCGAACACCTCGGAGCCCGGTCCGGCCTCGACCGGCACCGATTCCCCCGTGATCGCGGAGGTATCCAGGGCGGTGCGCCCGGTGCGGATGGTGCCGTCGGTGGCGAGCCGCTCCCCGGGTTTGACGATCATGATCTCCCCGAGCCCCAACTCCGCGGGGGCGACGGTCTGTTCACGGCCGCCGCGCAGGACGGTGGCAGTGTCCGGCACCAGATTCAGCAGGGCACGCAGGCCCCGTCGGGTGCGAGTGACCGCGTACTCTTCGAGGCCCTCACTGATGGCGAACAGGAACGCGAGCATCGCGGCTTCGCCGACCTCGCCGAGCAGCACGGCGCCGACGGCAGCGATCGTCATCAGGGTTCCGACCCCGATCTTGCCGCGGGCCAGCCGCTTGAGGGTCGAGGGGACGAAGGTGTAGCCGGCGACGACCAGCGCCACCGCCTCGAAGCCCGTCCCGAGAGCGTCGGGCCCACCGGTGACGCGGACGATCAGGGCCGCAATGAGCAGGACACCCGCGGCGGCAGCGGCCCGGATCTCGGTGACCTCCCACCACTTGTCGGGCTCCTGGTCGTCTTCGCCCTCGACGCGGGGTTCGTCGGGGCCGCACCCACATGCGTCGCTCATGCCGTCACTCCCGTGTCGGTGTCGGTGCCGTAGTTCGGGCACAGCGCGACGGCGTTGCCCGTGGCGGCCAAGAGGGTTTCGGCCGAGGCCAGCAGGTCGAGCAGTTCCGGTCGGGCCAGCGAGTAGAACACCTGCCGGCCCTGCGGGCGGCCTTGCACCAGGCCGCAGTCCCGCAGGCATGCCACGTGCGCCGACACTGTCGATTGCGCCAATCCCAGCTCGCCGACCAGGTCCGCTACTCGGGATTCCCCGGCGGCGAGGCGGCGCACGATGGCCAGGCGGGTGCCGTCGGAGAGGCTGTGGAACAACGCTACCGCCGGATTCACTGCGTCGTCGGCGAGGCAACCGACTTCATTGATCGTCATATGACGATAATAACCGGATTCCATCGATATGAGTAGGGCGGAGGCGGCGCGGGGCTGTGCCTCGGAGTAGCGCCACACGGCTGACGCCCCCACGGGCCCGCGACGATTCAGGGTCCGCCTTGCCAGTTCGGACGCGCCACCCCGAAACGAAGGCGCACGCAGGGGCGCCTCAGCACAATCGAGCTTTTACCTGCGTTTTCGGCGCGCGAGAACCCGGCGCGGCACGTCCCGCTGCCCGCCTACCGGCGTCCGACCAAAATACTATCTCACGTAGTATTTCGGTCGGACGACAACGGAAGAGGGCCCATGTCCGCCAGAACTGCATGGTCGATCGCATGTCTATTCGCCATCGCCGTGCTCATGGTGGCGCTGTGGCCCCGACAGGAGGACCACGCCGTGACCCCAACGGATTCCGGGCTACATCCGACGGCGGTGTCCGCGCTGCCCGCTCCGGCCCGCAGCGCCGCGCCCGGCCCGGTCGCCACACCGCCCTGTCCGACCGGCACGGCCGCCGAGGCCGAGGGACCTCTGGCAGACGTCGCGGTGCAGTGTCTGGGCTCGGACCAATCCGTCGATCTCGGGAGCGCTCTGGCCGGGGAACCGGCTCTGCTCAACCTCTGGGCGTCGTGGTGCGGGCCGTGCCGGGAGGAGATGCCGGTGCTCGACGCCTATGCCCGCGAGCCCGACGCGGTGCGGGTGATCGGTGTCAACGTGCAGGACACCGGGTCCTCCGCCGCGGCGCTGATGACCGACCTGGGCATCGGTTACCCCTCGTTCGCCGACACTGACGGCCGGGTGCAGCAGGCACTGGCCGGCCCACCCGTGCTGCCGTTGACCTTCCTTCTGCAGCGGGACGGTTCGGTGGTCCGGATCGCCTCTCCCGCAGTGTTCTCCGACCCCGGGCAGGTCCGTGCCGCGGTGAACGGGCTGCTGCGATGACCGGCGCGACCCCGGCAGGCGGACAGGTGTGTCGCCTGCTGGGTCGAATGGTCCTTGCCGTGATGGTGCTGGTGGGGGTGAGCGCGTGCGGCACCGGATCCGACGCCGTCGCCCAGGGTGGCACCTTCGATTTCGTCGCCCCTGGCGGACAGACCGACATCTTCTACGATCCACCGGCAGAACGCGGCGCTGTCGGCTCACTGTCCGGCCCGGACCTGATGACCGACGGCGTGACCGTCGATCTGGCCGACTATGCCGGAGAGGTGGTCGTGCTCAACCTGTGGGGCCAGTGGTGTGCCCCGTGCCGCAGCGAAGCCGACGATCTCGAACGCGCCTATGAAGCCACCCGGGATCTGGGGGTGCAGTTTCTCGGCATCAACGTCCGCGACCCGCAACGCGACAAGGCCCAGGACTTCGTGATCGACAACAACGTCTCCTATCCCTCGATCTACGACCCGCCGATGGCGACCTTGACCGCCCTCGGCGGCACGTTTCCCACCAGCGTCATCCCGTCCACGCTCGTTCTCGACCGGCAGCATCGCGTCGCAGCGGTGTTCCTACGGGCGCTGCTGACCGAAGACCTGCAACCGGTCATCGAACGAGTGGCGGCCGAACAATGATCATGCTTGCTCAAGGAATCGGTGCGAGTTTCCAGGAGGCGGCCGCGTCCGGGCCACTGCTGTTGGCGGTGGGCGCCTGCGTGTTGGCCGA